>JBKJPW010000044.1:0-3742 GCA_046594225.1 Bacteroidia bacterium | reverse complement strand
TATATTTTTTCCTTATACTTATTTCTTAATCCTTATCACTTACTATGCAACCCACATTCCTTCTTATCATTTTGTTCCCACCACCAACGACCTGCTCTAAAATCTTCCCCTGGCTTTATAGCTCTGGTGCATGGCGCACAACCAATACTCACAAATCCTTTATCGTGTAAACTGTTATAAGGAATATTATGTTTGTTGATGTATGCTTTTACTTCTTCTAAAGTCCAATTTAAAATAGGATGAAACTTAATAATTTGATTGGCTTCGTCCCATTCCAAGTTTGGCATATCTTGTCGGTTATCCGATTGCTCTGCTCTAATGCCGGTAATCCAAATGGTTTTTCCTTTCAACGCACGTTTCAATGGCTCTACTTTTCTAATGTAGCAACACTCTTTTCTATTTTCTAAACTTTCATAAAAACTAATTGGTCCTTTTTCGCTTACCAATTTTTCTATCGCTTCAGTTTGAGGGTATAATACTTTAATGGGTGTTTTGTATCGTTCTAAAGTGCTATTCAAAACAGAATAAGTTTCGTTAAATAAACGTCCTGTATCTAAAGTAAATACTTCAATTGGTAATTTATTAGAAAAAATAAAATGTGAAATCACTTGGTCTTCGTAGCCTAAGCTTGTTGAAAATACAATCTTTCCGGGGAATTCTTTGGCGAGAATTGCCAGAGCTTCTTTGGGTGATTTGTCTTTTATGAGTTCTTGTATTTCTTTCATTTGTTGTCCCGCAGATTTCGCTGATGTTCGCTAATTTTTACTTCTTATAATAGTTTAATACTTGTGCCTTACTCCTTATATCTTAATTCTTACCTAACGCACTTAATAAATCATTTAATATATCTTCTTTGTTTTCTAATCCTATCGAAACTCTAATTAAACCTGGTGTAATACCAACACTTAATCGTTCTTGTTCTGATAATTTACAGTGAGTACTAGAAGCAGGATGCGTAACAATACTTCTTGCATCTCCTAAGTTGGGAGAAATTTTAATCATATGTAATTTATCTAAGAAAGTCTTAGCAGCTTCATAACCACCCTTTACAGTAATCGTTAAAATACCACCGCCTGCTTTCATTTGTTTTTTAGCAATGGCATGATGTGGATGAGATGGCAAAAATGGATAAGACACATTTTCTAGTTTTGCATGTCCTTCTAACTTTTGAGCAATATATAAGGCATTCTCACAATGTCTGTCCATACGTAAAGCTAAAGTCTCTAAACTCTTACTTAATACCCAAGCGTTAAACGGACTCAAAGAAGGGCCAGTTAAACGACCAAACAAATAAATATCTTGGATCAATTCTTTTTTACCAACCACTACTCCACCTAATACACGTCCTTGTCCATCCATGTATTTAGTAGCTGAGTGAATTACTAAATCAGCGCCATACTTTATTGGTTGTTGAAGATAAGGAGTCGCAAAACAATTATCAACAATGAATAATATATTATGTTTTTTAGCAACCGCAGCTACTAATTCCAAATCTATTAATTCAATTGCAGGATTAGTGGGTGTTTCCAAATAAATAAATTTTGTTTCGGGCTTAATTAGTTTCTCAATCTCAGCCACATTATTGGTATGAAAATACGAATGAGACATATTCCATTTAGGAAAATATTTAGTAAACACAGCATGCGTTGCACCAAACACCGAAGAACAAGAAATAACATGATCACCAGATTTTAATAAAGCCATGAAGCTAGTAAAGATTGCTGCCATACCAGTTGCTGTGGCAAAACCGGCTTCAGCGCCTTCCAGTAAACATACTTTATTAATAAACTCACTTGTATTTGGATTGACATAACGCGAGTAAATAAAATCATCCGACTCTTCATTAAACGCAGCTCGCATGTCTTCGGCTGTATCAAATACAAAACTCGATGTTAAAAATAAAGGCGCAGAATGTTCGTTGTAATCTGTGCGCTCTAGTTGTGCTCTGATGGCTTGTGTTTCAAATTGTTTATTTTCCATAGTGTGTTTATTCGTTGACTTCGAGAGCCTCAGTCAACGGTTATGTAAATTTAATTCAATGTAACTTTATAAGTAATTTTAGCTGTTGGTTCTAATGTTTTAGTCACTGAACAATATTTTTCCATAGATAATTTTACAGCACGTTCAACTTTATCTTTATCTACATTTCCTTTTAATATAAAATGAACCTCAATGGTTTTAAATAAAGAATAGCCTTCAACACCAACTGGATCTCTATCTCCATTTACTTCAATCTCAAGCGAATCTAATTCTTGCTTTTGTTTTCTTAAAATAGAAATAATATCAATTGAACTACAACCACCTAAAGCTGCTAATAATAATTGCATAGGTCGCATCCCTCTTCCATTACCACCAATTTCTTTTGAACCGTCAATCAACAAGGTATTTCCTTCATCATTGCTGGCTTCGATATTAAAATCTGTATCTAGACGTTTTAATTTAATTTGCATAAATAATCTGTTTTGTTCGTTAAAGATAACCAATTTTAAAACTCATTCACACCATTTACGGTAGTATATTTCATGGTATATTTTACGCCCGGATTAATGTACTTATAAGCGCTATGACTCATTAAAGCAGCTTCGTGAAAGCCACACAAAATCAACTTCAATTTATTTTTATAGGTATTGATATCACCAATGGCATACACACCCTCAATATTGGTAGAATAATCTTCCGTATTTACTTCAATGGCATTTTTATCAATATTTAAACCCCAGTTTTCAATAGGTCCTAATTTCGGACTCAAACCAAATAAAGGAATTAAATTATCGGCTTCAATAGTTTGCTCTTCTTTAGTTTTCGCATCAATCACAACAACGCTTTTTAAAATCTCATCTCCGCTTACTTTAGTTAAATTAGTGTTCAATAATAAATTTATTTTTCCTTCAGCCGCTAAAGTCATTACTTTATTGACGCTATCGGGCGCCCCTCTAAAAGATTCACTTCTATGAACCAACGTCACTTTCTTAGCAACGTTTGCTAAAAAGATAGTCCAATCTAAAGCGCTATCACCTCCACCAGCAATTACCAAATTTTTATCACGGTAAGTTTCTGGATCTAATACCATATAACTAACACCTTTTCCATTTTCGAATTGTACTAAATTTTCTACTTCTGGTTTACGAGGCTCAAAGCATCCCAAACCTCCTGCAATAACTACCACTGCGGCATTTATTTTTGTACCCATGTTAGTCGTTAAAATAAAATCACGGTCTCCTATTTTTTCCAAAGATTCAATACGTTCTCCTAAAGTATAACTTGGATTAAATGGTTCGGCTTGTTTTACCAAATTATCTACCAACTCTTGCGCTAATACCGAAGGAAATCCAGGAATATCATAAATAGGTTTCTTTGGATAAATTTCGGATAGTTGTCCGCCAACTTGTGGCAAGTAATCTACTAAATGGCAACGCATTTTTAAAAGTCCTGCTTCAAAAATTGCGAATAAGGCTACGGGGCCTGCCCCGATTATTACTATGTCTGTTGTTATCATTTGTTTTTGTTTGTTTAACCGCAGAATGCGCTGAGTTTTTTCGCAGAGCGAGCAGAGGGTTGGTGTTTATTATTATTTGTTTTTGTGTTTAACCGCAAAGAGCGCTAAGTTTTTTCGCAGAGGGCTCAAAGGGCTGTTATGTTTATTGTTTTAATTTTTATATCTTCTCTTTTTCTTTGCGTCTACTCCGCCACTTTGCGGTTAAGACTATTATTTAATAAATGTTGTAATAATGGTTTTTAAACT
>JBKJPW010000211.1:0-2771 GCA_046594225.1 Bacteroidia bacterium | reverse complement strand
GACTCCATAACAGAAATTAGTACTATGATGACAGGTGATATGGTAGTTGTTATAAATGAAGAACACGTTGATGGAGGAATTAGTTTTATGGAAATCCCTAGTGAGGAAAATGAAATTATGGATTCTGTTAATTTGGAAGAAGTTATTATTGTGGATTATTTGGAGCCATTAATTGATCCTGAAATCATTTCTGGAAGAGTAATGTCAACAACAGGATTAGTTTCAGTTTGTTCATTTCAGTCAGATTCGATATTAGAAGAAAATACCATTGTAACAAATGAATCTACAATTAATAATAGAGAATTAACTATTTATCCAAATCCAAGTAATGGTGAGTTTACTATCAAGTACAATGTATTAAAACCTGCAAATATAAGAGTGGACGTATATGATTTGAAAGGAGTTTGCATCAGAACAGTTGTTAATATTGATAATCATCACAATGGAAACTATCAGATACCAGTTAATTTAAATGAATTGCCAAATGGTATTTATTTAGTAAACTTAATAAATGGAGATAAGAAGTTTACGGAAAGATTAGTAATAGAGAGATAGTTATTTGTTCTTGACTACGCTCGAACTGACATAACCTCAATCATTTTCTCGGCAATTATTTTACTCATTTTGTAATTTGATTCATGAGTCCAGCCAGCAATATGAGGTGTTAAAATAACATGCTCACTTTTTAAAAGATATTGCATTGGTTCGGGTAGGGTAGTAGTATCAATGTTTTCAAAAGAAGTAGATTCGTATTCCAAAACATCTAAACACGCACCAATAACTTTACCCGTCTTTAGATGTTTTACTAAATCAGAAGTATTTAAACATTTACCACGTGAGGTATTGATAATGTATATGTTTTTTTTGAATTGAGAAATAAAATCATTGTTGATGTAATAATTGGTTTCTTCTATTAAAGGTAAATGAATACTGACAACATCTGCTTTTTCATAAATTTCATATAATGATGATTCTTTTATGTGTTCGCCAACAATACCAGTTTTATATTTGTCATATACCAATATTTCACAGTCAAAACCTTTCAACTTTTTTGCAAAAGCAGACCCCATATTACCATAACCAATAATGCCAATAGTTCTTCCTGCTATTTCATGCCCTCTGTTTTCAGCACGTTTCCAAATACCATTTCTAACTTCATTATCACTGCGCTTTAAATGATTCATGAGCATTAGTAACATTCCTAAAGCATGTTCACCAACGGCATCCCTGTTGCCTTCTGGAGCACTCACGCAAGTAATACCCTTACTATTTGCATAGGTTACATCAATGTTTTCCATGCCGGCGCCAACACGACCAATACATTTTAAATGGGTTGCTAAATCTAAAATATCTTTGGTAAATTTGAATTTGCTTCTGATTACAGCACCTTCATAATTAGGAAGTAATTGTATTAATTCTTCTTTGGATTTGTTCCAAAATAAATCACATTGAAAACCTGCATCAATTAATGTTTCATGTAATATATCATGATTTAAATCTATGCAAAGTATTTTTTTCATTAAGGAATATCAATATACTTATGAGTTTGTAAAGAAATCATCCAACGTGGATTTTGTTTTACATACTCAACTATTAAAGGTGTTATTTCATTGCGTTTACTCCATTCGGGTTGTAAATACAAAAAGCAATCTTTACCCACTTTTGCTGCTTGTTCTTCTGCCCAAATAAAATCATGTTTATTAAACACAATAATTTTTAATTCATGAGCAGCTTCATAATTCTCTTCTTTTGGTAACATGGTTTTTTTAGGCGATAAGCAAATCCAATCCCAATTGCCACTTAATGGATAAGCTCCAGAAGTTTCAATATAGGTTTCAATATGATGTTGCTTTAAAAGATTAGTTAAGTAAACTAAATTATAAATCAATGGTTCGCCACCTGTAACAACTACGGCTGGTGTTTTACTTTCTAAAACATGTTCGATAATTGTTTCGGCAGATGTTAATGGATGTATAGATGCATCCCAACTTTCCTTTACGTCACACCAATGGCAGCCAACATCGCAACCGCCAATCCTAATAAAATAAGCTGCTTTACCTGTATTGAAACCTTCACCTTGAATGGTGTAAAATTCTTCCATTAATGGTAATAATTTACCATCGTTTAATGATGTTTCTTGTTCAGGATTTAGTCCGCTTAATTTATAACTCATTTATATTTAAGAATTAAGATTTAAGAATTAAGAATTGAAATCTTATATCTCACTTCTTAAATCTAACTTTTACAGGCTCCAGTAAGTTAAGCCTTTCATTTTATTTTTATACATTCCTTTAATATCAACTATTACACCTTTTGTAGATAAAATTGATTTAAAGAATTTTTCATCTAAAGTTTTATATTCTTTATGGTTAACTGCAACAATAACACCATCATAGCCTTTAGCTAATTTATTTAAACCAAAACCATATTCGTGTTTTAATTCGGCACTATCGGCATGTGGATCAACAATCTCAACTTTAACGCCAAACGATTTTAATTCTTTGACGATGTCAGCTACTTTACTATTTCGGATATCACTTACGTCTTCTTTAAACGTAGCACCCATAATTAAAACTTTTGATTTGCTGATATTTTTCCCTGCTGCAATAATTTTCTTTACGCAAGTTTTAGCAACATAAAAACCCATACTGTCGTTTACATAACGACCGCTATTAATAACGCGTGCATGGTATCCTAGAGATTCAGCTTTGTAAGTTAAATAGTAAGGATCAACACCAATACAATGTCCGCCAACTAAACCAGGAAAGAAT
>JBKJPW010000192.1:0-12657 GCA_046594225.1 Bacteroidia bacterium | reverse complement strand
TAATTTCCAATATTTCCTGCACCTGCATTAAATAAAGCTTCTCTAACATTTTCTAAATGCGAGGTAGGAACAAAGCTTACTAATTTTTTTAAAAGTGATTTTTTTGGAGAAAGAATTTGCTGATTGATTAAGCCTAATTTATCTGCAATTTTTTTATTAACGCCTAATTTTATATTATCTAAATTAGTATGGCATGCATAAATGGCGATATTGTTTTGAACAGCTTTAATTACTGTTCTTTCCACATAATTAGAACCATTTAATTTTTTAAGACCACTAAAAATAATGGGATGATGCGCTATAATTAAATTACATTTTTTTCGAATAGCTTCATCAACAATGGCTTCAGTGCAATCTAAACACAATATTGCACCTGTTATTTCTTGTTCCTTATGCCCAGTTAATAATCCGCAATTATCATACGATTCTTGATAGGCTAGGGGAGCAAATTTTTCTATTTCTGAAATGAGATGTTTTAAAATCATGTGGTAAATGTAAATTTATTTTTGGACTTCTTTAAACCTACTACAACTAACCAAATGATCATTAACCATCCCAGCTGCTTGCATATAAGCATAGCAAATGGTAGAGCCCACAAAAGTAAAACCACGTTTTTTTAAGGCCTTGCTCATCTCGTCTGATTCGGGACTTGTTGCTCTTATCTCAGATGATTGCTTTACTTTGGTAACAATGGTTTTATAATCGGTAAACTGCCAAATGAATTTGTCAAATGAGCCAAACTCATTTTGAATTTCCATAAAGGCTTTAGCGTTTTTAATAGTGCCTGTAATTTTTAGTTTGTTACGAATAATCCCAGCATTTTGCATTAATTCTAAAACCATAGTTTCATCAAATTTTGCTACTTTTTTCACATCAAAATTAGCAAAGGCTTTTTTAAAGTGTTTACGTCTGTGCAAAATAGTTTTCCAACTTAAACCCGCTTGAAAAGAGTCTAATACAATAAATTCAAAATGTTTTTTATCATCATGCACAGGTATTCCCCATTCAGTATCATGATAGTGTAGCATTTGCTCATCGTTAGCTGGCCAGGTACATTGCATATTTTTAATAGTTATAAGAGATGAATTATGAGTTATAAGATTTGTAAAAGTTTAAAAATAAAATGAAACATGAAACAAAGAACCTGAAACTTTTTTAACTTTACACTAAAAATAAACATATTATGGGAATAGAAGAAAAAATTAATGCAGATGTAAAAGCATCTATGTTAGCAAAAAACGCTAAACGTTTAGAGGCTGTAAGAGCTATAAAAGCGGTTATCTTATTATTAAAAACATCTCCTGAAGGATTAACAGAAGAAAGCGCAACAAAGGCTATTCAAAAAGAATATAAAAAACGTAAAGAAACAGCAGAGATTTACACTCAACAAAATCGTCCTGATTTAGCAGAAGATGAAATTGCTCAAGCATTAGTAATGGAAGAGTATTTGCCAAAAGCTTTGTCGGAAGATGAAATAAAAGCTATTGTTAAAACTGCTATTGCAGATTCAGGAGCTTCTTCTGCTGCAGATATGGGTAAAGTAATGGGTGCTGCAAATAAAGTAATTGCGGGTAGAGCAGATGGAAAATTAGTATCTCAAATTGTAAAAGAGTTATTAGGATAATAAATCCATTCTTTTTAATGAAACCACCGAAATACTTTCGGTGGTTTTTTTGTTTTCTGATAATAATCATCTCTTAATATTGACGATTGTCATATGAGTTAGCTTTTTTGTAAAATACATTTACAATAAAAATCTAACTATGCACAACGAACATTCTGACACACATTTTCAATCAAGAATTGATAATGGAGAGCACATCGAAGCTAAAGATTATATGCCAGAAGGCTACCGAAAACATTTAATTCGTCAAATGTCTCAACACGCGCATTCCGAAGTAATTGGTATGCAGCCCGAGGGAAATTGGATTACACGTGCTCCAAGCTTAAGATCAAAACAGATTTTATTAGCTAAAATACAAGATGAAGGTGGACATGGATTGTATTTATATAGTGCCGCTGAAACATTAGGTGTTTCTCGCGCTGAGTTAATCGATAATTTACAATCAGGTAAGGCAAAGTATTCAAGTATTTTTAATTATCCTGCCTTAAATTGGGCAGATATTGGCGCTATTGGATGGTTGGTTGATGGCGCAGCTATTGTAAATCAAGTATCGTTGCAACGTACATCTTATGGGCCATATAGTAGAGCAATGGTTCGTATTTGTAAAGAAGAAAGTTTTCATCAACGTCAAGGTTACGAAATTATGACAACGATGATGCGTGGCACAAAAGATCAACAAGCTATGGCACAAGATGCTATGAATAGATGGTGGTGGCCTGCATTAATGATGTTTGGTCCTCATGATTCAGATTCGCCACGTACAACTGATGCCGTAAAATGGAAAATTAAGCGTGAAACAAATGATGAGTTGCGTCAAAAATTTATTGATAAAACGATTCCTCAAGCAGAGTTAATTGGGTTAACAGTTCCTGACAAAAATTTTAAGTTAGACGAAAAAACAGGACATTATAAAATTAGTGAAATTAATTGGGATGAGTTTCATAGAGTAGTTGCAGGTCATGGACCATGCAACAAACAGCGAATTGATCATCACGTTAAGTTTCATCAAGAAGGTTCATGGGTAAGAGAAGCAGCAGAAGCTTATAAAGTAAAACATACTAAAAAAGAATTAGAAACCGCTTAAAACACATTATTATGGCAACAGATACTCAATTAGATTTATGGGAAGTGTTTATTCAAAGTAAATCAGGACTTCCTTATATACATGCAGGTAGCGTTCATGCTTCCGATAAAAAAATGGCAATTCAAAATGCTCGTGATATATATACACGCAGAGGAGAAGGAACTAGTATTTGGGTGATGCCTTCAAAATACATTGTTGCATCAAACCCTGATGATAATGATATGTTATTTGATCCGTCAAATGATAAGGTATATCGTCATCCAACTTTTTACGTAATGCCAGAAGGCGCTAAAAACATTTAATACATTTTAAAATGACAACAAAAGACGCAACATACAATTATGCAATTCGCTTAGGTGATGATGCATTAATACTTGGTCATCGTTTATCAGAATTATGCAGCAGGGGACCAATTTTAGAAGAAGATTTAGCCTTAACTAATGTGGCGCTAGATATGATTGGAAGAGCACAAGCTTTATTAAAATATGCTGCCGATTTAGAAGGTAATGGAAAAACAGAAGATGATATTGCTTATCGTCGTGCTGAAATTAATTACCATAATCATTTATTGATTGAGCAACCAAATGGAGATTTTGCTCATACAATTGCTCGTCAGTTATTTATTTCTATTTATGAATCATTGTTTTATTCAGACTTAGAAAAAAGTAAAGATGAAACCTTGGCAGCAATCGCTTCAAAAACAATTAAAGAAATAAAATACCATAAAGAACATGCTATAGATTGGACAATGCGTTTAGGTGATGGCACTAAAGAAAGCCATACTCGTATGCAAACAGCGGTGAATGATTTATGGATGTATACAGGTGAATTATTTGAAATGGATAATCTTGATTCATATTTAGTTCACCAACATATTGCTGTTGATTTAGTTCCTATCAAAGCGCTTTGGTATAACGAAATAAAAGTGGTTTTAGAAAAAGCAACCTTAGCTATGCCTGAAGATTCATACATGCAAACTGGAAGCAAAAAAGGTATTCATACAGAAAGTTTAGGTCACATATTATCTGAAATGCAATATCTGCAAAGAGCTTATCCTGATGCAAAGTGGTAAAAGAGTATAATGCAATAAAATAAGTATAATGGTAGCAGTAGATTTATATCCAGATGAAGTATATGATTTAATTTCAGAAATTCCTGATCCAGAAATCCCTGTTATTACAATTAAAGATTTAGGTATTTTAAGAGGAGTAAAAATTGAAAATGAAACATACATCGTTACAATAACACCTACTTATACTGCTTGTCCGGCAATGGCAATGATAGAAAGTCAAATTAAAGAAATTTTATCAGCACATGGAATAAAAAATGCAAAAGTTGAATTAACCTATAAGCCAGCTTGGACAACGGATTGGTTAACACAAGAGGCAAAATCAAAATTAAAAAAATATGGTATTGCGCCTCCTAATCATTCTTCCTGTGTAAAATTATTTAATGTTGCCGAAATGGTAGCTTGTCCAAGATGTAATTCAAAACATACTTCTCTCATTAGTCGCTTTGGATCAACTGCATGTAAAGCATTATATATATGCGATGATTGTAAAGAAACTTTTGATTTATTTAAATGTCATTAATTTATTTTTAAAACTGATTATTTAAAAGCCAATAAATAATTTTATTGGCTTTTTGTTTTTTAATATTTTCTTATTGCAAAATTAATTACAAAGATCATTTTTATATGTAACATAAGTCACAGACTTTTCTTTACTTACATAGTACCTTTATACTGTATTTATAATAGTATAATCATTAAATAAAAAATAGTTATGTTAATATTCAATATGCTTTATTCAATGCTTTTTAATAAGTGTACTAGATGTCATCAAGGTGACGTGTTTGAGGATAAAAACCCTTACAATTTATCTAAGATGTTTAAAATGCATAAAACCTGCAGTCACTGTCAGTTACAATACGAGTATGAACCAAGCTTTTTTTATGGAGCCATGTATGTGTCTTATGCTATCTCATCGGGTTGGTTTATGATTTGGTATGCACTTCAAAGCTTTGTATTGAACTGGGAATTGTTGCCATTTGCTATCTTTGTAATGAGTTTTATTATTATTGTTTCGCCTTTAACATTAAGGTGGTCGCGATTAATCTGGCTTAACTTTTTTTACAAATTCAGAAAAGAATATAAAAACAATAAACACGAACATTTAGAAATTAATCATAAACATTAAATAATATAGATATGTTAGAAGCAATAAAAAGTGCTTTAGGTTTAGGGCCAAAAGTAGATTATAAGGACTTAGTAAGAAAAGGAGCTCAAATTATTGATGTGAGAACTCGTGGAGAGTATTCATCAGGCCATGTAAAAGGAAGCGTAAATATTCCATTAAATGAGTTACCTTCGAGTGTCAATAAAATTAAAAAAACCGCACCAATTATTACTTGTTGTGCAAGTGGTATGCGAAGTGCTTCTGCTAAATCAGCACTAAGTTCTTTAGGATTTAAAGAAGTGTATAATGGTGGCGGTTGGATGAGTTTAAACGGTAAAGTATAATGAATCTTAATCTCAAACAACGCTTATCCTCAAATTGGAATCTTTGGCGAATAACACGCTTAGTACTATCTATTGTGTTTATCGTTTATGGCATTGTTAATTTAGATTATATTCTTTTAGCAGGTGGTGTCTTTTTATTAGGACAAGCTATATTTAATACCTGTGTAACCTGCGCTACTGGTAATTGTGAAATCCCTCAAACTAAAAATCATGAATAATTTTAATACGATTATCAATTCAGAAAAACCTGTATTAGTAGATTTCTTTGCAGAATGGTGCGGACCTTGTAAAACAATGGCTCCTATTTTAAAAGATGTGAAAACACAACTACAGGAAAATGCAACTATTATTAAAATAGATGTAGATAAAAATCCCGAAGTAGCTTCCATGTATCAAATTAGAAGCGTGCCAACTTTAATTATGTTTAAAAAAGGACAACCTGTTTGGAAGCAATCAGGCGTGGTACCAACTCAGGAATTAATTAAATTATTTAATCAATTTCAATAATTATGTCACATCAATATAACGTTAATCTTAAGTGGAATTCTGAAAGAATAGGCGAGGTGTCTTCGCCTGAATTAAATTCTAAAATTGAAGTGGCAACACCACCTCAATTTTCAAAAGGAGTTGAAGGTATTTGGTCGCCCGAACATTTTTTCACAGCGGCTGTTAATTCTTGTTTTATGACTACTTTTTTAGCTATTGCCGAAAACTCAAGACTAGAGTTTAAAGAGTTTAATTGTGACGCTGTAGGTCATTTAGATCAAGTTGAGGGTAAATTTTTGATGACGGAGGTTGTGTTAAATCCTGTTTTAGTTATAACAAAAGAAGAGGATAAAGAAAAAGCGTTGCGTATTTTAGATAAATCAGAAAAAGCATGTTTAATTTCTAATTCTATTACATCAAAAGTCACATTAAACCCAACAGTTATTATCTAAATAAAAAAGAGGCTTAAAATTTTAAGCCCCTTTTTTGTTGTCATCCTGAACTTGTTTCGGAATATATTTGTATTGAAATCGAGATGCTGAAATAAATTCAGCATAACAATCCATTACATCCACTTAGCAGCAAATGTTTTAAATTCTGCGCGCAAATCATTAAAGTTTTTTTCAAAAGCATCAATTGCTTCCTTTTCTCCTGCATGAGAAGGCATATCTCTGTGGTCTACTGCAATTGGATTTTTATTCACTTCTTTTTCTAAAGTATTTTCATCTACTTTAATTACATGAGCTAATTCATCAATATTATTTTTTTGAATAATAAATTGATTTTGGAAATGTTCTACTTGAGCTAATACATCTTGGTGACTATTTTTTGATGCAATTTCTCCCAAACGACCTTTCATTACAATAATTTCATCTGCATAAAATTTTAATTTGCTCATCCATTCTGTGTGGTCAGCGTGTTGCGTGTAAATTTTTTCTCCTGTACTCATGGTTTGTATGTTTTTTTAAGGTTATTACTATTTAATAAATCAAAGTTAGGTTAATCGTACGTCTCATAATTGACATTTATCATAAGCTAATACTGAGTTATGTCATTCATTTTTTTGATATTTTTTTCATCCTTTGTTACAATTAAAACGTTATTACTATGTCTATATATCAAAAACAAGGGCAAGTCCCACATAAACGTCATATTGTGTTTCGCAAACCTAATGGCGAATTGTATCATGAGGAGTTATTTGGAACAGAAGGCTTTTCAAGTACATCATCATTAGCATACCATTTATATCCACCAACTATGGTGAAGGAAATTGGTAAAGCGCATTATGCAAGACCAGAAGTTGCCATGGAAGATAATTTAAAGTGTTTAAGCTTTATGGGTTATGATGTTGAACCTGAAGATGATTATTTGGAAAGTAGAAAAGTATTTTTATTAAATGATGATATGCAAATTGGGATGGCGTGTCCGTCAAAATCAATGGAGAATTATTTTTTCAAAAATTCTGATGCAGATGAAATGCTATTTATTCACAAAGGAAGTGGAAGATGTAAAACCATGTATGGCACCGTTGATTTTGAATATGGTGATTATGTTATTATTCCAAGAGGTACAACTTATAAATTAGAATTTGATACTAAAGAAAATAAAATTTTATTAGTAGAGTCAAATAGTGCTATTCGCACACCAAAGCGTTATCGTAATGAATTTGGACAATTATTAGAACATTCTCCGTTTTGTGAACGTGATTTTAAATTGCCACACAATTTTGAAACTCATGATGAACATGGTGATTTTAAAGTAATGATTAAAAAGAAAGGCTTAATTTATCCATACGTTTATGATACTCACCCTTTTGATTTAATTGGTTGGGATGGATATGTGTATCCTTATGCCTTTTCTATTTTTAATTTCGAACCAATTACAGGCCGTATTCATATGCCACCTCCAATTCATCAACAATTTGAAGGACGTAATTTTGTAATATGTTCATTCGTTCCTCGTTTATACGATTATCATCCAGATGCAATTCCTGCTCCTTATCATCATAGTAATATTGATGCTGACGAAATATTGTATTATGTGGATGGAGATTTCATGAGCCGTAATAATATTAAAGCGGGACAATTTACATTACATCCAGCTGGAGTAACGCATGGACCTCACCCAGGAGCAATTGAAAGAAGTGTTGGTAAAAAAGATACGAAGGAATTAGCGGTGATGATTGATCCATTTAATCCTTTAAAAATAACAACGGAAGCCATGAAATATGAAGTGAAAGATTATTACAAATCATGGATGAGTACTCCTCAATTAGTATAAATAATAACATAATGCTTTTGTCACTTCGCGCCCAGGCGAGAAGCGAATAACGAGAAGAATATTAGTCACACATCAAAATTCATAAATCTAAAATCTTAAATAATATGTCAGTAGCAGATTTAACTAAAGTAAAAAACTACGATTATAGTGGAGAAAAAGTATTTGAGAAAGCGCAAGACTTTTTACCAATTAACGGAACTGATTATGTTGAGCTATATGTTGGTAATGCAAAGCAAGCAGCGCATTATTATAAAACAGCATTTGGGTTTCAAGAATTAGCTTATGCTGGTTTAGAAACAGGATCTCGCGATAGAGTATCGTATGTTTTAGTACAAGATAAAATTCGGTTGATATTAACTTCTCCATTTGATCCAAATAGTGAAATTTCACATCATATTCGTAACCATGGCGATGGTGTAAAAGTAATTGCCTTATGGGTAGATGACGCTCGTAAAGCATACGAAGAAACAACTAAGCGTGGAGCCAAATCTTATTTAGAGCCAACAGTTTTAAAAGATGAACATGGCGAAATTGTAAAAGCTGGTATCTATACATATGGAGAAACTATTCACCTATTTGTAGAGCGTAAGAATTACAATGGTATTTTTATGCCTGGTTATACTAAATTAGATACTGAATACAAACCAACACCTACCGGTTTAAAATACATCGATCACATGGTTGGAAATGTAGAACTAGGCGCAATGAATAAGTGGGCTAGTTTTTATGCAGATGTGATGGGTTTTGCAAACTTAGTAACCTTTGATGATAAAGATATTTCAACAGAATACACAGCTTTAATGAGTAAGGTTATGACTAATGGAAATGGTCGAATTAAATTTCCAATTAACGAACCAGCTCACGGTAAAAAGAAATCTCAAGTAGAAGAATATTTAGATTTTTATCAGGGTCCAGGTTGCCAACATATTGCAGTTGCTACAGATGACATTGTATTTACAATTTCTGAAATGCGTAAACGCGGCGTTGAGTTTTTGTATGTTCCTGGTTCGTATTATGATACCGTTAAAGATAGAGTAGGGATGATTGAAGAAGATATGGAAGTATTAAAGAAATGGGGTATTATGGTTGATAGAGATGAAGATGGATACCTGTTGCAAATCTTTACAAAACCAGTGGAAGATAGACCAACATTATTCTTCGAAATTATTCAACGTAAAGGAGCAAAATCTTTTGGAAAAGGAAACTTCCAAGCTTTATTTGAATCTATTGAAGCAGAACAAGCAAGACGAGGCACATTATAAACTAAATTTATGACAGACGCGCAAAAAGAAATCGTTTCACGTATTGAAGAAAAATACAAAGCAATTGATCAAAACCCTGATACTCATTTAGAAGGATTAGTTCATGCAAAAACAATGAATTATTGGGATTATATTATGCCAGATGCTTTATTGGGATTACAAATACAGCGAACTACAGAGCCTGATGAAATGGTGTTTGTAATGTATCACCAAATAAACGAATTGTTATTTAAAATGACGTTATGGGAAATTAATCAAGTAAGTAATAGCGTAGAAGTATCTGCTTCTTTCTTTACTGAAAAATTAAGACGTATCAGTCGTTATTTTGATATGCTATCTTCTTCATTTGATATTATGGGAGATGGTATGGAACAGGAACAATACATGAAATTTAGAAATACATTAACGCCTGCTAGTGGTTTTCAGAGCGCTCAATATCGTACTATCGAGTTTTCATCAACCGAATTAATTAATTTAATTGATTATCGTTATAGAGCTACGATTGATAGAAATACACCATATAGCCATGCATACGATCATTTATATTGGCAAGCAGCCGGTAAAGATCATGTTACTGGAAAAAGAAACACCATGATTACTTTATTTGACGAACGATACAAGTCTGAATTTTTAATTAAGATGGAAAAATATAATACCACAAATATGTGGACTAAATTTAAACAACTTTCAGAAGACGTAAAAAATGATGCTGAACTAATTAAAGCCATGCGTCATTATGATTATACCGTTAATGTAAAATGGGTAATGGCACATTATGATGCTGCTGGAAAATATTTAGGAAACTCTGGAGCAACAGGCGGGAGTGATTGGAGAAAGTATATGCATCCAAAATACCAACGTCGTATTTTCTTCCCTGAATTGTGGAGTAAAGAAGAGCTAGAGAATTGGGGAAATAACGTATAAATTTAAGTTTCGTTCTATTTAATTAATTTCGCCTGAGAGTTCTTATGAAGTTTTAATGGCTGGAATTTACGTAGGATGTAATTCGGAGTATTTACGTTAGAATAGCTGAATGCAATCACGAGTTAGAAGTTAATTTAAAAGTAACTAAAAATTGTCCCATTAATATTATCAAAATCTAGACAAATTAACGTTAAATACGTGCTATTGGGTATTGTTTTGTTTTTATAACTTCGTTAATTTCGCATAAAAAACAATAATAAAAAACCTTATTTCTGTTCTAGTTTTTTTATTAATTTAGCTTTTATTCTTGTTTAGAAACTGGAAAATTAGTTAATTGTCAATTAGAATAGATATTTATTATGAAAAAAATAATGATTTTTGCTGTGATTGTAATAACCGTGATATGTATTTCTTGTCAAAAAGAATATGTTTGCTTTTGCACAAAAGTTAACACAGGTGTTGTTAAATACCAAGAAAAATACGTTGGTTCTGTTTTTTCTAAGACAGCAGCCAAAAACTCTTGTAATAAAAATTTGAACTCAGAAACGGATACCTTAACTGATTGTCATATAGAATAGATGTTGAGCAATAATAAAATACTTATAGTAGCTTTTATAGTTACTTCCTTTTTATTTGCTTCCTGCGAAAAAGAATATACTTGTGTTTGCCAAGATTATAAATCTGGCGACAAAATCCCTGGTGACAAAGTAAAAACAACTAATCTCGGTAAAAAAGGTTTCGAAAAATCTTGTAAATCAAACTCTACTGAACTGAAAGATTGTTGGGTGGAGTAGGGTAATGTGTTTTTACTTTATTGTATAATTTGTTCCAGGGCCAATACCATGTTTTTCAATTAAATCTTTCTCCACTAAATCTGTCAGTATTCTTTTTACTGTAGGATTAGTTACAAGTATGTGCGCCATACACAGTTATTCTGTCGGCGACTGCTTTTTATTATTAATAGCCTAGTGGTTCTCGACTAGTATGCCTGATTCTCAAGACTCTTATTTCTCCGACCTCTTTTTTTATTTGGTAGGTAACACGATAACTGTAGACAACGAAAGCTCGGAATTCTTTATTTGGAGAGTCTTTTAGTTTGTCTAACTCGGTAATAAGGGGATTGGTTTTAATTGTATCAAGTCTTGTAATTATAGCCGACTTTACAATTTTTGGAGCTTGAATACTCTGCTTCTCTAAATAAGTCAGAATTTCTTTGAAGTTGTCAAGAGCCTTTCTGTCCCAAATTATTCTGTAGGATAATGATTTTACCATTTAGATAATTCCTTGATGGCGTCTTTGTGAGTTACAAAATTACCTTTCTCAATTCTGGAAACCGCGTCATCAAGTTCTTTGTTGTATTGTTTTCGGCTGATTCTTTTAGTGTCTTTATCTACATTTAAAAAACTCTTAATCATTTCAAGGATTAATGTCTGCTGTTTAGCTGATAAAAGAGGGAGGTAATTATCAACCTGTTTTTTTATTGCGATTGCTGTCATTTTTAACCGATTTTAGTAAAACAAATCTACAAAAAATTATAGCAAATTGCAAGAGGTCTAAAGAGACAATCGATGGGAGAAATGTCAATGGAAAAAACTATTTTCGTCTTGAAACGGAGTCTGTCTCTTCCTGAAAATGGTTGACATGTTTCATTAATTAAAATTAGTATTATTTTGTGTAGCTTTTTCTTTTTTGCTTCTTTTTTCTTTTGTTAATATGTGTTTGTTTGTTAATAACCTTGAGTAGAATTTAGGCTTATGCTTTTGTTGTTTGTGAGCAAGAATAGGAGTGGCATAATCACAACTGATATGTGGTCGTTTATTATTGTAGATATTAATTACATTCTTTATTTCACGTTGCGCTTGCTTTTCATTTACAAAACCATCAGCAATATCAAACTCTCCTTTTAAAATACCATTCACTCTTTCAGCTACTGCATTTTCATACGGGTCGTAACTTTGCGTCATGCTTATTTTAATATTATTGTCTTCTAATAATTTAGTATAGTTATCGGCACAGTATTGAAAACCTCTGTCTGAATGATGTATTAAAGGTCTATTAGGATATTGCCTATTAGCTATTGCCATGCGTAATGCAACTGCTGAACTTTCTACTTTCATATTATCTGAAAGGTTATAGCCCATGATTCTTTTAGAGTATAAATCTGTTACTAATGATAAATATAAATAACCTTGCTCTGTTTTGATATAAGTAATATCACTTACCCATACTTGCTCTGCTTTGTTATACACGTTGCCTTTTATTAGATTAGGATGTTTTCTAAATCTATGATTTGAGTTGGTTGTTTTCACAAAGTTTTTCTTACGACGAATAAGCATCGCATGATCTCTCATAACATCGTAGAAACGATCTCTGCCAATGTTAATATGCATTTTCTCTAATGATGGTTTAATCATTTTATATACTTTTAAAGTACCAATTCTACTTTGTTCACGCCTAATAGGCTTCACCAGGTTAA
>JBKJPW010000087.1:0-4157 GCA_046594225.1 Bacteroidia bacterium | reverse complement strand
AACATCAACAGTTGAGGTTTTCCCAAATGCAGGAGCGCCATCGCCATCTATTACATCTACAGCTTTAACAATAGATTGTAATAATGCTTCTCAATCGGTAACAGTAACAAGTACACCAAGTACCAACGTTACTTATAGTTGGAATACGCCTCCATCAAGCACATCAACAAGTGGAGATGTCGCAACATTCAATAGTTCTAATACATATATCTGTACAGTAACTAATACAGTAAGTAACTGTTCAACTCCTGTTCAGGTAGTTGTTACAACTAATACAACTGTACCAACAGGTGTTAGTGCAGGAACAAATCAAACATTAACTTGCGCTTCAACTTCAGTGGCATTAAATGGTAGCGTTACAACTCCAACAAATGCATTATTAGATTGGGGCACTAGTGTGTGTGGCACTCAAACAACAGCAATAACGGCGGCTTGTGCAGCAGGAGTTTATACATTAACCGCAACAGATCCAGCCAATGGTTGTATTGCTAGTTCAACAGTTGAGGTGTTCCCAAATGCAGGCGCACCAACAGCAACTATTTCTTCAACCGCTTTAGTGATAGATTGTAACAATGCTAGCCAATCGGTTACGGTAACAAGTACACCAAACACGGATGTAACTTATACTTGGAATAATGCGCCAGCAACTTTATCAACCGATGGTTCTGTAGCATCTTTCACAAGCTCTAACACATATATATGTACGGTAACTAACACACTAAGTAATTGTTCAGCTCCAGTTCAAGTAGTTGTAACTACTAACACAATAGTTCCAACAGCTGTAACTTCAGATACGACTATCCCTTGCGGGTCGCCTTCAGTAGCTCTTAATGCAAACTCAACAGCTACAAATGTATCTTATAGCTGGACAACTTCTGGAACTGGAACTATATTGTCCGGAGCAAGTTCTTCTTCGCCACTAGTAGGTTCCGCAGGCCCATATGTTGTTACTGTGATTGATAATACAAATGGATGTACTGCAACAAGTACGGTAAACGTAACTTCTATTTCGGTTACAGCTGCATTTACAGCTAATCCAACATCAGGAACAGCACCATTGTTAGTTGATTTTACAAATCAAACACCTGGTACTGGTAATATTTATTCGTGGAACTTTGATGACGATAACAATAACACATCATCTGCTACAAACCCAAGTCATACATATAATACTATCGGAAATTATGTTGTCATTTTAGTTGTAACAGATGCTTCTGGTTTATGTTCAGCTACTGCGAGTATATCTATTGATGTATTTGAAAATTCATCTATTATTGTTCCTAATGTATTTACTCCAAATGGAGATGGCAGTAATGATATATTTAGAATTACAACAACTGGCATCAAAGATTTAAATTGTGATATTTTTAATCGTTGGGGTACAAAAATGGCAAATATTTCTGGGGTTAATGGATTCTGGGATGGTGGCAATTCGAATGATGGAACCTATTTCTTTATTCTAACGGCTACTGGCTTTGATGGCACAGAGTATAAACAACAGGGATATATTAATTTGTTTAAATAAAAACGAGTTTGTAAATAAAAAGTCCCTTGCGAAAACAAGGGACTTTTTATTTTACATTTGTTGCTTCTAGTAAGATTTATTTTGACAACTAACGATCGAATTATATTAGGCATTGATCCTGGAACTTTAGTGATGGGATATGGCTTGGTACATATTCAAAATAATAAATTGTCATTAATAACACTTGATGTTATCAAGTTGGATAAATTAGATGAGCATGCGGATAGACTGAAAAAAATATTTGAGCGAGTTATTGAATTAATAGAGCAATATAAGCCAGATGAATTAGCTATTGAAGCACCCTTTTTTGGCAAAAATGTTCAATCGATGCTAAAGCTGGGAAGAGCCCAAGGAGTTGCAATTGCGGCGGCTTTGTCAAAAAATGTTCCCATGACAGAATACTCGCCTAAAAAAATAAAAATGAGTATTACTGGAAATGGTAATGCATCTAAAGAACAAGTTGCTGCCATGTTAGAGAGTTTGTTAAATTTTAAACACAACGATAAATATTTAGATGCAACCGATGCTTTGGGCGCAGCAGTGTGTCATTATTTTCAAAATAAAAATGCCGCAAGTGGCGCAAAAAAATCGTATTCTGGCTGGGATGCTTTTGTAAAAGATAACCCTAAACGTAAAGCATAAAAGGTTGGGATTATCAATTACCTTTCTTACCTTTCTTCTTTATTTAAATTGTACTTATGGCAAAACCTAAAATTTCTAAACTTTCTATATTAACCGAATTTGATGTTTATAATTCTGCAAAGGATTTAGATAAAAAAGACGCTGAGTTACTTTTAGCGGCTCAAAAAATGGTTAAAACTGCCTATGCTCCTTATTCTGAATTTCATGTAGGAGCAGCCATTTTATTAGAGAATGGTAAAATTGTAGCAGGTAATAATCAAGAAAACGCGGCTTATCCAAGTGGTTTATGTGCCGAAAGAGTCGCTATATTTTATGCATCTGCCCAATATCCAAATGTAGCCGTAAAAGCTATCGCGGTAGCAGTAAAATCCAAAAACATGGTAATTAGTGAGCCTTTATCGCCTTGTGGTGGTTGTCGTCAGGTAATAGCAGAATATGAAAATATGTCTGAAAAACCAATCAGAATCATCATGTCGGGTGAAAAAGGACAAATTTATATCGCTAAAAGCATCGAAAGTTTATTGCCCTTAATGTTTAGCAAAAAGTATCTATAATAAGCCCATCTTTTTGGGCTTTTCTTTTACACAAATTCTGTTATTTTTGTACATTATTAAATTGTAACTTCTATGGCTAAAACAGCTGAAAAAAAGAACAAGTTTTCAAAAGAACAATACCTTAAATGGTACGAGTCAATGTTATTGATGCGTAAGTTTGAAGAGAAAACCGGACAAGTATATGTTCAACAAAAAATCAAAGGTTTTTGCCACTTATATATTGGACAAGAAGCTATTGTAGCTGGTACTGTTAGTGCTACTAAAAAAGAAGACAAACATATTACTGCTTACCGTTGCCATGCGCATGGTATTGGTTTAGGTATGCATCCAAAATATATCATGGCCGAAATGTATGCTAAAATTACGGGTTGCTGCAAAGGCAAAGGTGGTTCGATGCATATATTTAGCAAGGAACATAATTTTGTTGGCGGTCACGGTATCGTTGGTGGACAAATTCCTTTAGGTGCAGGTATTGCATTTGCAGATAAATATGCAGGCAATGATAATGTGTGTGTTTGCTCAATGGGTGATGGCGCAGTTCGCCAAGGGGCTTTGCACGAGGCATTTAACATGGCTATGACATGGAAATTACCAGTAATTTTTATTGTAGAGAATAACATGTATGCGATGGGAACTTCGGTTGAACGTACCAGTAATGTACATGAGTTATGGAAATTAGGTTTAGCGTATGATATGCCAAGTAAACCAGTTGATGGTTTAACGGTTGAGGCAGTTCATGAAGCAATGGAAGAAGCAGTGGCAAGAGCACGCCGTGGCGATGGACCAACGTTTTTAGAAATGAAAACATACCGTTACAAAGGCCACTCCATGAGCGATGCACAAACATACAGAACAAAAGATGAAGTAAAAGAATACCAAACTCAGGATCCAATTCAAAAAGTTTTAGAAACGTTGATGGAAAATAAATGGATTGATGAAGCAGGAATTGAAGCAGCAGAGGCAAGAGTGAAAGCGTTAGTTGATGAATCAGTTCAGTTTGCAGAAGAGAGCCCGTATCCAGAACCGGAAGAACTTTACAAAGATGTTTACGCGGAACCAAATTATCCATACATAAACGAATAAATTAAGAAGTTAGAACTTGGATTTTAGTCACGCCTTGGCGTGATAAATCTTAAATCTTAAATAAAATATGGCTGAAATAGTTAGAATGCCCAAATTAAGTGATACAATGACGGATGGCGTTGTAGCAGTATGGCACAAAAAAGTTGGTGATAAAGTAAAAAGTGGCGATTTATTAGCAGACATTGAAACTGATAAAGCTACTATGGAATTTGAATCATTTCAAGATGGTGTGTTATTACATATTGGCGCTCAAGTAAAACAAAGCGTTCCAGTGGATTCTATCATAGCTATTTTAGGAAAAGAAGGCGAAGATATTTCTGCTTTATTGAAAGGGACTCCAGAGACTAAAAAGA
>JBKJPW010000151.1:0-12495 GCA_046594225.1 Bacteroidia bacterium | reverse complement strand
TCAGTATTATAAAAATAGGAAGAGTTAAAAGAAGGGTCGCCACTTCCTTTTATTAATAAATTAGTCGTAGTAATTCCAGAAACAGAATCCGTTTTAATGAAAGTGTAAAAATTGGTTTTGTAAGTATAATCTTTTCCTAAAATTCCCAAGGCGGCAGACGTCGTCATAATTTTCATGGTACTGGCTGGAATTAAGGCTAATTCTGAATTATATTCTTTAATCGTTTTTCCAGTTTGTGCCTCTATCACACAAAAACTATAACTAGCATGTTGCAAATCTTTATCTTTTTTATAGGATTCTAAAACCCCATCTATATTAGTTTGCGTATATGATAAAATGGGAAATAAGACTACTATTATAAAAAGGGTTATTTTTGACATTATATATTGCTAATTTTTTATAAAATTAATCCCTTAACACTAATAAAACTTTATACTTTCATTTTTGTTTTTAACTTTATACAACTCAAAACGATAAACATGATTTATGCCCAATACGTCGTTCGCTTTTAAACAGTTTATTATTAAGCAAGACAAGTGTGCTATGAAAGTAGGTACAGATGCTGTTTTGCTTGGCGCTTGGGTTATGCCTAATGGTAGTAAATATGTATTGGATATTGGAACTGGCACAGGCGTGATAACACTCATGTTAGCTCAAAAAACAGAAGCTCACATTGATGCTATTGATATTGATGAGTATGCCGTTATACAGGCTAAACAAAACGCACTAGGCAGTAATTTTAAAGATCAAATTACGGTCACCCAAATTTCGTTACAAGAATACGCTAAAAACTGTAATAGAAAATATAACCTCATTGTTACCAACCCACCTTATTTCGAACAGTCTCTCAAATCTTCTGACGAACAACGTTC
The DNA here is from genome assembly GCA_046594225.1 of Bacteroidia bacterium. Lineage (GTDB taxonomy): Bacteria > Bacteroidota > Bacteroidia > B-17B0 > Aurantibacillaceae > UBA4416. The sequence goes on along the minus strand of JBKJPW010000151.1, from coordinate 11,623 downwards.
TCATGCTCGCCATGCAGATGTGTTGCCATTTGAAGAATTATTAGATGGAGTTTTAAAACTATTGGATGAAAAAGGAAAATTTTGCCTGATTTTACCCACTTTGGAAGCCGAAAAATTTAGAGCTTTGGCCGAAAAACGTGGATTGCACCTTTCTAAATTATTACGAGTAAAATCAAGAATTGATAAGGATACCGACAAGCGTCATTTGATGCAATTTGAGGTAAAACCTACCGAATTTTCTGAGAAAACCATTGCTATTGAGCTTTCAGAAAGGCATCAATATACAGAGGATTACAAGGAGTTAACTAAGGATTATTACGTTAATTTTTAACAAATTTATTCCTTCATTTTCATTTATTTTCCTATCTTTAAAACGTAACAAATCATCCTATGCAAAAAATTGTATTAGTATGTCTGGGTTTATTATGTTTAAATGCATCTGCCCAAGACACCGTAAAAATTAAAACTGCCTTAACTACCGAGCAGGAAGCTGAAAACGCCTATAATGTTGGCTTAGAGTACATGGGTAAAAAGGACTATAACATGGCTATTGAACAATTTTCAAAAGCTATTTCTTTTAAACCTAATTTTGATAAGGCTTTTTGTAGCAGAGGCTTCGCTAGATATGAGTCTAAAACCTTTGATGCTTCTATTGAAGATTATAACAAAGCATTAGCTGCAAATCCCTTAAATGTAGATGCGATGTTTGGTAAAGCACAAAGTTTTTATGCGATTAATAAAAAAGATTCCTGTGTAAGTTATTTAAGCAAAACCGTTTTTGTGGATGATAAATATGCTAAAGCGTATTATTTAAGCGGACAAATTAATTTTGAAGCAGGTGATTATAAATACGCTATTACAGAATATGATAGAGCTATTGCTGCTAAATCAGATTATGCTTATGCCTACAATGATAGAGCTTCTTCTAAAAAAATGTTAGGAGACGAAACAGGCGCTATTGCAGATTATGAAAAAGCGGTATCTATTGATAATAAATTGTTTTTCGCATATAATAACTTAGGGTCGAGTAAACGTAATAAAGGGGATAACGCAGGTGCAATTGATGCTTACAATAAAGCGATTGCTTTGAAAGCAGATTATTACATTGCTTTAAATAATAGAGGAACGGCTAAATTAAATACAAACGATCTTGCCGGCGCCATTTCTGATTTTGATGCCGCTCTGAAACAAAAACCTAATTATACATTGGCCATGAATAATATGGCTTCTGTGTATATTAAAAAGAAAGATTATAAAGCAGCTACCGAGTGGGCAAATAAAGCGATACAGGCCGATGCTAAATTAGGTGCCGCATATGTAAACAGAGGTATTGCAAAACAAATGTTGAAAGATGAAGATGGCGCTTGTGCTGATTGGAAAAAGGCAGCGGAGTATGGCGTTGCAGAAGGGAAACGTTATACATCTGGTTTCTGCGATTAATTAATAATTCAATATACTATTCATACCAATTAAGAATATGAACACATTATATAAAATAGCAACATTGTTTCTTTTTACTACTTCTGTTGCAGTAGCTCAAAACATTGAGTTTGAAAAATCTAATTTCCCTGATAAAAAAGATCAGTTGAAAGAAGCAAAGAAAAGCTTTGAAGATGGAAAAGATGCTTTTGAACTTGGAAAAAAAGAGTATGATTTCGTACTAGAAGGATATGTTAGTAAAAACAAATACTTTCCAGTAAGTCGTAAAGATTACCAACGTGCAGGCGATATTTATTTTAAACAAGCACAACCTTTATTAGCAAAAGCACAAGATTTTAATCCTAATAATGCACAGTTAAATTATATGATGGGCGTTGTTAGTTTTAACTTAAACCCTCAGTCGGATAACGCTGTTAAATATTTAGAAAAGGCTTTATCTTTAAATGACCCTAAGCTACCAGAAGATTTAACCTATTTTTTAGGATGGGCTTGCCAATTTCAATTAAAGTGGGATGATGCCATTAAATATTATCAAATGCAATTAACTATTTTAAATAAAGATGCTAAAGATAATGCTGCGGCAATTGAAGATGTGAGTAAAAAAATAGCAGAGTGTAAGATTGGTAAAAAAGAATCTGCAAGTCCACAACGTGTATTTGTTGATAATTTAGGGACTAATATTAATACATCTTATCCTGAATACAGTGCCTTTATTTCTGCCGATGAATCGATGATGGTTTTAACGGCTCGTAGAGAAAATTCTACTGGTGGAAAATTAGATGAAGGAGATAGTTGGCCATTTGAAGATTTATACCAATCATTTAAGGTGAATGGCAAATGGAGCCCTGCACAAAATTTTGGACCCTTAGTTAATAGTGTGGAACATGATGCAACAGCTGGTTTATCAAGTGATGGAACAACGATGTTTATTTTTAAATATAAAGAAAAAGATGGTGGAGATATTTACTCGAGTAATTTAGTTGGTAATACTTGGACTAAACCAGAACACTTAAATAAAAACATTAACTCTAAATCGCACGAATCGTCGGTGAGTTTATCTTACGATTCTAAACGTTTATATTTTATTAGTGATAGAGAAGGAAATATGGGCGGTGGAGATATGTACTACTCTGATAAAGATGTAAAAGGAGAGTGGGGGCCGGCTATGAACGCAGGACCTGAATTGAATACAAAATATGGAGAGGAGGGCGTGTTTATTCACCCGGATGGTAAAACCATTTATTTCAGTTCCAAAGGTCATAATACCATGGGAGGATACGATATTTTTAAAGCTACATTTGAAAATGGTAAATGGGGAGAGCCGGTTAATTTAGGTTACCCAATTAACGGACCAGATGACGACGTGTTTTTTGTAATTAGTGGTAGTGGTAACCACGGTTACTTTGCATCATCCAAGCAAGGTGGTTATGGAGATAAAGATATTTATAAAATCACATTCTTGGGTCCTGAAAAACCACCAGTAGTAATGAACGAAGATAATTTATTAGCAAGCGTGGCTGCTCCTGTAAGCGAATTTAAAGCTGAAAAAATTGTGAGTAACGGACCAAAAATGACCATCTTAAAAGGTGTGATTTCTGACGCTAAAACCTATAATTTATTAGAAGCGGCTATTGAATTAATTGACAATACCTTAAACGAAGTAATTGCAACGTTTAAATCTAACAGTACATCTGGTAAATATCTAGTGTCTTTACCTTCTGGTAAAAACTATGGTATTGCTGTTAAAAAAGATGGTTACTTGTTTCACTCTGAGAACTTCGATTTAAAAGCGTCTGAAGAATTTCAAGAAGTTGAAAAAAATATTGCATTGAAACAAATCGAAGTTGGACAGTCGATTATTTTGAAAAATATTTTCTTTGATTTTGATAAAGCAACCATTCGTCCTGAATCTGCTAATGAGTTAGATCGTTTAATTAGATTATTAACGGAGAACCCAACTTTAAAAATTGAGTTAGGAAGCCATACGGATAGTAAAGGTAGTGATGAGTATAATCAAAAATTATCTCAATCACGTTCTCAATCTGTTGTTACTTACTTAATTGGAAAAGGAATTGCTACTGATAGATTAGTGGCTAAAGGATACGGTGAAACTGTTCCGGTAGCAACTAATGATACAGATGCAGGCAGGCAAGAAAACAGAAGAACGGAATTTAAAATTTTGAGTAAATAACTCAAATGTTTCGACGCTGCTGGGAGTATATTTCATCCATAGGTATTCAACCCGAATACGATGATATTTTAGTAAAACGGATTACACTGACTAATCGTTTTACGACGATTGCTGCTTTAGTTTTTTTATTTAGCGGCATTAATAATATTATACTTGGTGATTTATTTTCAGGTTTATTAATCGAAGGATTAGTGTTAGGGGCTATTTTAGTTTTTTATTTAAATAGCTTAGGATTCCACCGTTTTGCTATTTCATTTGTTTTTGCCATGTCAAGTATCGCTATGTTTTATTTTTCTTCTTACTCAGGAATTTTATCTGGCACTTACTTATACCATTTCCCTTTAATATTAGCTATTGCCTTTATTTTTGATATGAGAGAGGATAAGAAATATATGCTTTTCCATTTCTTATTATTAATTACATTTTTAATAATAAATGTTTTCACTCATCATGAGTTATTTAGTAGTCGGTTTTTAACGAACGACATGCGCTCACAAATGTTTATGTTTAATTTAATTTTTAGCGCTTCGGCTGTTGGTTTTTTTGTGTATATCATGATTCAAAACAACTTAAAAGAGAGTTATTCTTATATACAACGAATTGAGGATAGAAAGCAATCTGAAAGAGCTATTAAGGAAGCGCTTGAAGAAAAAAATATTTTAATTGCAGAATTACACCATCGTGTAAAAAATAATTTGGCTATTATTTCGGGGTTATTTAGTTTAAAGTTAAATGACGATTTGCATGAGGATGCAAAAAATGTATTATTGGAAAGTAGAAATCGAGTTCGTTCAATGGCATTAATTCATAATCGTTTATACAATAGTGATAATTTGACGGATGTAAATTTTGAGGAATATGCTAAAGAATTAATCTCTGAAATTAACGCATCTTACCCAACTGTTTCTAATTCAGTAAAAATTAATACTACTATTAATAATTTGTCGTTAAATGTAAACTCTGCCATTCCTTGCGGTTTAATTCTAAATGAATTACTAACTAATTCATTTAAGCATGCTTTTAAAGAAAAAAATGATGGACAAATAGATGTGTCGTTTTCGAAAGAAGCTGGTAATTATAAATTAACCGTAAAAGATAATGGTATTGGTTTACCAACAAATTATAATAAAAAACAATCTTTAGGTGTAACCGTTATTGAGGCTTTGAGTGAACAATTAGATGGTTCTTTTGGTTTTTCTAACGATAATGGTACTTGTTTCGAGTTAAAGTTTAAACACGCTTAATTAAGCACGTGTTTTTAACAGTATTTTAATAATAAGCTTATCATTTAACCTATTTTTTTAACACTTTCTTGTTATCTTCGTCAATATAAACAGTATATCACAAAACTATGAGCACAGAACAACCTAAAAAAAAGAAAAGTCTTTTAAAAAGAATTTTAAAATGGAGTGGAATTACTTTTTTATTATTACTAATATTAATAATTGCAGCACCATTTATTTTTAAAGATAAATTAGTTCAATTAGTAAAAGATGAAGCTAATAACAGTTTAAATGCTAAGGTTGATTTTGGTGAATTTGATTTAACTTTGTTTAGTTCATTTCCTGATTTTAGATTTAAAATTCAAAATGTAAGTGTGATAAATGTAGAGCCCTTTAAAGGCGATACGCTTGCTTACATTAAAGAATTATCGTTTGATTTAAACATAAAAAGTGTGATTGCTGGAGATAAATACCAAATTAACTCCTTAATAATTGACGAACCAAAAATTAATGGTATCGTCATGCACGACGGCAAAGCTAACTGGGACATAGCTAAAGCAAGTGCAGATACAGCGGCAGTTGAACCAGCAGATACAAGTGCGACTAAATTTGCTATGAAGTTAAAATCATTACAAATTAAACATGCTAATATTACTTATAATGATATGCAAGGCAATATGTCGGCTGTTTTAAAAGATATGAATTATACCTTGAGCGGAGATTTTACGCAGGATAATTTTATTTTAAGTAATTTATTAGAAATTGCAGAACTATCTTATAACATGGGAGGAGTGGGTTATTTAACAAAAGCAAAAACTCGCTTTAAGGCAGATATTGATATGGATATGCCTAACATGAAATTTACGTTTAAAGAAAATGAATTTGATTTAAATGAATTAGCCTTAGCTTTTGATGGGTCTGTATCAATGCCTAAAGATGATATTGGCATGGATTTAAAATTTGCCGCTAAGCAAACCGAATTCAAATCTATTTTATCATTAATACCAAGTGTGTATAGCAAAGATTTTGCTAATGTAAAAACAGAAGGTAAATTAAAATTAGATGGTATGGCTAAAGGAACGATGCATACAAGTGCTGATGGTAAAAGCGATACGTACCCGAGTTTTGAAGTTAATTTAGGAATTGCAAATGCAATGTTTAAATATCCTTCTTTACCAAAATCGGTAAACAATATTAATATTGATGTGCATGTTGAGAATAAAAAAGATTATTTAGATGCCACAGTGATTGATGTGAATAAATTTCATTTAGAGATGGCTGGAAACCCAATTGATATGTGGGCTCACGTGAAGACTCCGATTTCTGACCCTGATTTAGCAGCTGAAATAAAAGGTGTTATCAATATGGCTTCTGTAAAAGAATTTGTACCTATGGAAGCAGGAGATGAGATGACTGGGATTGTTAAAGCTGATATTGCTGCGGCTGGCCGTATGAGTAGTATTGATAAAAAAGAATACGACAAATTTAAACTGGCGGGTAGTTTAGAAATTGATAAAATGAATTACAAAACAACAACACTTCCTTACGAAGTAATGTTGAACACTATGAAATTGAATTTTACTAATCAGTTTGTTGAGTTAACAGCTTTTGATGCCTTAATGGGTAAATCAGATATAAAAGCAAATGGTAAGATTGATAATTTTATGCAATACATTTTTAAAGATTCTTTAATTGTTGGGCATTTTAATGTTCAATCTAATTTAATGGATTTAAACGAATTAATGAGTTCGTCTTCAACCGAAACTGTTGCCGCTAAACCAACAGCAGCAGATACGGCTGCGATGACCGTTGTAGAAGTGCCAGGAAATATCGATTTTATTTTAAATGCAAACATCACAAAGTTGTTGTATGATAATTTAGTAATCGATAATATGAATGGTAATATTGAAATTAAAAAACGTAAAGTTGATATGACCAATTTAAATTTAGGGTTATTAGGAGGTAAAGTATTGATGAATGGATATTACGAAACTACTAATCCTAAAAAACCAACAGTTGATTTAAGTTTTAAAGTGGATAATTTTGATATTCAAAAAACATTTGCTGCATTTAATACGGTACAAAAAATTGCTCCAATCGGACAATACTCTAAAGGTATGTTTACAGCTACCTTAGAAAACTTTAAAGCAGATTTAGATCAAAGCATGTCTCCTATTTTATCTACACTACATGGTAATGGTGTATTTAAAACTAGCAGTGTTACAGTTGGCGGTTTTCCAGCTTTTGTAAAATTAGGCGAAGCTTTAAAAATTGAACAATTAAAAAATTTAAATATTCAAAATGTAGTTGCTGAATATGAATTTAAAGATGGACGCGTAAACTTACGTAATCCAGTAAAAGTAAAAATTGATAAAATTGATGCAGAAATCACTGGTTCTACAGGCTTTGACCAAACCATTGATTACAATTGGAAAATGACAGTACCTACCGAAATGTTTGGAGCGCAAGCTAACACCATGGTAGCTGGTTTATTAGGTCAAGCAAGTTCAGCAATTGGCACAACGGTAAGCATGCCTAAAAACGTAAAAGTAAACGTAGGCTTTGGAGGTACAGTAATGAAACCTACAGTTAAAACAGGAACAAAGGCAGGCGAAGGCGGTGCAACTGTAAAAGACCAAGCGGTTACTGCCGTAAAAGACAAAGCAAACGAAGAAGCACAAAAAATATTAGCCGATGCGCAAGCGCAAGTTGAAAAATTAAAAGCTGATGCGCAGGTAGCTTCTGATAAATTAAAAGCAGAAGGGTATGCGGCAGCAGATAAACAAGTAGAAGATGTGAAAAACCCACTTGCTAAAATTGCAGCTAAAAAAGCGGCTGAAGTGGCTAAAAAAGAAGTAGATAAGCAAGCACAAAAAGTATTGGATGAAGCTGAAGTACGAAGTCAAAAAATACTAGAAGAGGCTAAAGTTAAGAGCGCTGCAGCGGCTGCTAAATAAAAATAGATATACGCATTGAGTGGCGGTTATCTTGCAAATTTAACAAGATACCCGCCATTTTATGGCGGGTATAAGTAAGTTAGCAGGCATTGTAATATGACACGACAAATTTATATATTTATTTTGAGTTTGTGCTTTCTGGCGTGTTCAGGACAAAGACTTGACACATTGAAAATTAATTTAAAAACAAATTCAAATCCATTATCAGAGAATACATGGAAAGACGCCTATTACAGATTTTACTATAAAAAACGCTTATTAGGTGAATTTCAAATTAAAAATAACAAACCCGAAGGTATTTGGAAAAGCTATTCTGAAAATGGAGTTTTGACATCAGAGACTGAATGGCATACATCGGACGGAATTACAACATATAGAGGAATTTATAAGGAATATCATCAAAATGGTAAACTCAAAATAGAAGGAAAGTATGGCTCCTGTTTAGAAGATAGCATTCCTTGTATAAGTTGTTATGAATATGATACTGTCGTCGGAAAAGAACGTTCTGTTTCGTGGGCTAAATATGATTCACGTTATACTCTTAGAACAGGTATATGGAAAGAATATTATTCTAACGGAATAATCAAATCGGAAGGAGAATATTCACCTTCTGTAGCGTTTGACCACAAAGGATTCTCAAAGAAAGAGCCAAAAATTAATAACCTCTGGTTAGTACATTACACCAAAGGAGAATATCCTTATAAGGAATGGAAATACTATGATGAAAATGGGAAACTTACTAAAATAGTTATATATGACATTTTTGGTATATCAACGAAGACAATTGATTACTAAAAAAACAACGACCTGCTAACACACGGTTTATTCAATTTGGGCAGAAGTATAAGGCATTTGCAAAAGCGGTCGCTCTTGCGAAAGACATTTATTTTCGCTTTGCAAATGTCTAAAAAGCATTGTATCATTGTCAGTAATATTTCGGTAGAAATAGTTTCAAAACCCAAACTGAAATAAACCGCGAAAACGTTAGTAGTAATATGCCCTTAGCAATGGGTTGAAAAAATTAAACGATGAAAAGAAACATCATATATAAAACGAATATTCTTTTCGGTTTTGAAAAAACCGTTTTGCCTATCCCTAATTTAGCACATTTGTTTTTGCAAAAAGACAGGCAAAAACCAAATAAGCTAAATTACCAACCCAAAACAAATTGTGTGCTTCGCACTTTTTTGCGCATCTCGCTCCGCTCGGTCAAAAGCGCAAGCCACAGGCGTAAGGTGTTCTATATACGCGTTGTAAAATGATAATTTTTAATGTTTTGAATTCCAGAAATAATAAGACTAAAAATATAATATACTAAGCCATTATCATATGAACATATATAAAAACAAAAATTTATTTAAAGAAAACATTAAAATAATTTCTTGTACTGTTGGTATATTATTTTATTGTACTGTTTTGCAATCGCAAATATACAATTACAATTTTGAAAGATTAGAAATGCCTCATGCTGATTCAATTAATGTTTATAAGGGGGCGTTTATCTTTGAAATAAATCCACAATTAAAGACAATTAGTATGGCGAAAAAATATGAGGTTGAATATAAACTACGACCTGAATATGAAAAAATGACTTTCCGAAAAAAGAAAGACACCATTATAAATCATGAAAACTATAGCCTCTATTTTATTAAGGAAGATTCAGAGATGAGCTACCAAGCAGATTTGGAATATAAAATAGCTATTTCGAAAAATAAACTTTATTATTTCAATGAATATAATTTTACTAGTTATTCTATCCTAATAGAAAATCTTCCACAATCATATATGTTAAAAGAAAATATAGAGTTAGTAAAAATGGGCCGAAAACCTTCTTCTTATCATTATACTAAAGATTCTCCAATAATAAGAACCAAAGAACAAGTAATAAGTGAAGAAAATAATAGAACGCAACTTGAAAAAGAATTAGGTTGTGATAAGATATATTCGGCACACCTCGGCAATGCAATTGAAAATTTAGGAATCTTCCTCACGGAATATGAAAATCCAAAAAAACAAGAACATGAAAATTGGATTAAAAGAGAATTCGAATTACTAAAAAGTAAAGGAGTATTAGTTGTCGATTGTGACCACATTTTAGGAACCGACTTTCAGCTTAATAATAATAATGGATATAAATCAATTACATGGATTGATTCTATTACAAGAGCATCTTTTTATTCTAATAACGCTTTTAAAGAACTTGATTATGATGGTGATTCTTATTATGGGGGATATTCTACATATGATTTTCATGAAGGCTCACAAACTCCAAATTATAACTTGAATTGGCAATTAATAAAATCAAATGAGAGCCAAAGTATTAGAGTATTTCGAAATTGTTATTTTAGCTATATTATTGAGATTAAAAAAATGGAAGATAATTTACATCTTTCATTAACTCTATCCAAGATTCCAGAAAATATGAGAACTCAAAGTGGTTATTTTATGGATTGTAAAAAGATTAGTGAGCAAATTCTTTATAAAACAAATCATTGGGCTGATATAAAAGGGAAAGGAGATTTCGTAAAAGCAATGGAGGAACCGATAATGGAAAAGGTTGAAATTTTGAAAACTAATAAGGAAATTAAAGTAACATTTGGCACTAAAGTTTATAATTACATTATTGTATCTGAAAATAAATTTTCGGCAGTCAAAACAGAATATGTGGCTACTTTAAATGGAAGGAAATATACGTTGAACATTATGGACTATAATAAATCTGCCGTCCCAAATCCTCGTAATAAAGGTCTTTACTCGATAAATATAGAGGGTGTGTGGATGGTTCCTGACATTAAAGATGTTTCAATAAAATATGGAGAGTAATATATTAGTAAAGAAAAAACTTGAATAAAAATTGAAACTCAAAAAAAATTAAATTATATCTGTGCAATAGTTTTCACCAACTATAAATAATTACAATTTCATTATGAAAACATCCTATAATACAAACCTTGCATCTGAATACTTAATACTATCAATGCTTTACAGACTTGGTTTAGACGCTTATATAACTTTAGGTAATAAAAAATCAATTGATATTATTGTAAAAAACAAAAACAGAACATTAACAATTGATGTAAAAGGTCTTTCTGGCAAAACATTGTTCCCACTTGACAACTTTAAAGATAAAGAAGAAAATCATTTCATCGTTTTTGTGTCGTATTTGAACAAAATAGATGATTGCTCCTCTAGTCCTGAAATCTATATTGTACCATCAGATGAAATTGAACTATTAATGTATCGCAATCCAAAAGGGAATAGGAAAGGGATTAATTTATCTGCACTTCGTAAAGAAAAGAGACATCTAAATAATTGGGATTCATTAAAATGAAAAAACTATCTATTCTGTTAATATGTATCTTTTTAACTAAAAGTGACATTTATTCTCAAATATTTGACACGCTAAATTTTATTGACAATTTTAGCAAATATATACCGTTTTTAGATTCAACAAAAACAACACTAGTTTGTAAAGCATTCAAAAATAGTAAATATTTTGCCTTTAAAATAAACCGTGTATTTAGTAAAGGCTATCCAGAATATGCAATGAATGAAGAGTATTATAAAAAATATAAAATCTCAGAAGTTGCTTTTATAACATATTGTGAAGTTGATTCTAATGAAAATTATTTATTAGCATTTGTATTTTATTCTCCAACAAAAGACACTTCTTATATATATAATAAGTTATTAAATAATGGTTGGGAAAATAGAGGTCTATCATATGACGGGTTTAATAACTACGATAAGACAATTAACAACAAATTTTATGTTATATCTACTAGTAAATACCCTAATAAAGATACCATTCG
>JBKJPW010000076.1:0-6617 GCA_046594225.1 Bacteroidia bacterium | reverse complement strand
GAAAAAATTATTGCAGAACAAAGTCTTTCTATCGAAAAAGAAAAAGTTGCTTTAGCATCTTCTAAAAACAATACACTCATGCTAATCGCAGGTTTAGTAATTGTTATCATTGCCTTTGGATTTTTATTTTACTATAACAGCAAGACAAAAAAACTATTTGCGTTAATTCAAAAACAAAAGATTGAAGTAGAAACTCAAAAAGAAATTATTGAGATAAAAAATAAAGACGTTATGGATTCCATTCATTACGCCAAATATATTCAAGGTAGCATGCTGCCTTCCATAAAAACAATGAACAACTTATTTTCCGAAAACTTTGTTCTTTACAAACCTAAAGATATTGTTGCAGGTGATTTTTATTGGACAGAAACTATTGACAATAAGCCTGTATTAGCTGTCTGCGACTGCACCGGTCATGGTGTGCCAGGTGCTATGGTTAGTATAGTAGCTTGCAATGCTTTAAATAGAGCTATTAAAGAATTTAAATTATCGAATCCTGCATTAATTTTTGATAAGGTAAATGAATTAATGCAAGAAACATTTTCGAAAAGTGATTATGAAGTAAATGATGGCATGGATGGTGTTTTATGTCTATTTGATTACGATACCATGAAATTACATGTGGCTAGTGCCAATAATCCCATTTGGATTGTAAGTCAGTCTGTTATAAAAACAGTATGGGAAGAATCTTGGCAATTAACTCAAATATCTGCTGATAAACAACCCATAGGTAAATTTAAAGAAGAGGTTACACCATTCACATTAAAAACTATTAGCGTCGAAAAAGGAGAAATGATTTACTTGTTTTCTGATGGTTACGCCGATCAATTTGGAGGGCCAAAAGGCAAAAAATTTAAGTACAAACAATTTCAAGAGTTACTGACTTCTATTGCTAAACTTCCTCTTACAGAACAACACTCTGCTCTAAATAAAACAATAACAAATTGGCAAGGAAACCTTGACCAAGTAGATGATATCTTGGTTATTGGTATTAGAGTTTAAATCAAAACCACACAGAGACATAGGCAAAATAATAGGTGTTTTAACAAAAGAGTAAATAGGTCACTGTAGCTATCAAATGGAAGCGTCGCTTCAATTTACTCTGTTCCCTCCTGTAACTAATTAAACCGCTCTGAATCTATGTGCCTATGTGGTTAAAAAAATTTTGATTTACGCGATGGAAGCTGATTCTTTTTTCAGAAAATCCTCGTAATAATGCTTAAATTTGCCACCGATTATGGCAGATAACCAACCAGAAGAAATGTCGATGCAAATGTCTTTTATGCAACATCTTGATGCATTAAGGTGGCATTTGGTACGTAGCGCTATTGCTATATTTTCGTTTGCTGTAGGTTTGTTTTGTTTTAATAATTTTTTATTCGACACCGTTATTTTTGGTCCTTTAAAACAAGATTTTATTTCTTACCGTGCTTTATGTGCATTGGGATATAAAATTGGCGCTGGAGACGTGATGTGTATGACGGTTAAAAACCCTCATTTACAAACTTTATCCGCTTCCGAACAATTTTTTACACATATGTGGATTGCTTTATTAGGTGGAATTATTTTAGCATTTCCCTATGTATTATATGAGATCTGGAAATTTATAAAACCTGCTCTTAAAGACACTGAATCTAAACCTGCTAAATGGTTTGTAGTAGTTGCTTCTATTTTATTTTTGATTGGGATTTTCTTTGGGTACTTTTTATTGTTTCCCATGTCTTACAATTTCTTAATCAACTATCAATTATCTGATAGTGGTATTGTGCAAACCAATAATACTTTAGATGATTATATTTCATTAATATCAACCATGGTATTGGTTTCAGGATTAGTATTTGAATTACCAATTTTAGTTTATTTTTTATCTCGCTTAGGACTTTTAACACCAACATTTATGCGCAAGTATCGCAAATATGCGGTTGTTATTATACTAATTGCTGCAGCGATTATTACGCCATCACCTGATGTTACTTCTCAAATGGTAGTAGCTATTCCAATGTATCTATTATATGAGATAAGTATTTTTGTAAGTGCTTATGTGGTTAACAAAAACAAATTAGATTAATATGTCAAATCAAGTTAAAGAATTTAACGATTACCGTTCGAAAATGAATGATGTTATTTTAGGAAAAGATAACTTAGTCATTAAGCGATTATTTAATTTAGATACACAAACCTATTCTGATGGCGCTTTAAACGTTAAAACAAAAGAAATGCTTGGTTTAGTAGCAAGTATGGTATTACGTTGCGATGACTGTATCAAATACCATTTACTAAAATGCCACGAGCAAGGTTGCACAACAGAAGAAGTGTATGAAATTTTTGCTGTAGCCAATATTGTTGGCGGAACCATTGTGATTCCTCACACTCGCCGTGGCGCTGAGTTCTGGGAGGAATTAGTGACACAGTAATTTTCTTCTGTAACTTTTTTTAACATCTGCGTTATCCTCACAGATGAAGCTACAAAAATATATCGTCCCCATTTTTGTGAGCACCAATATATTGGGGCAAGATAGCGAAGATATATTTCCTGATTTAAGTTTTGGCATTATACACTCCACTTACAGTAGTATGTGTTTTCAAAAGCCAATCGGCAGTGCTTTATCCAGTAACGAAGAGCATTTATTAACTCGAAAATCCCAAATTACAGAAACACAATATGGTTTTGGACTTGGTTTGTTTTTATGGATGCCGTTAAATGATGGGATTATATTTAAACCAAAAATAGAAGGCTCTTTCTCTAATAGCTGTTTAAAACAAAGTCGCCATGTATTTGCAACATCTTTTGATTTAAGTATTTCTCATGGCTTTGTTATAGCACTTAAAGAACCAGATAAAGAAGGTGTTATTTACCTCGCTCGAAATATGAGTTGCTATTTACAAACTAAACAACCTTATTTATTAGTCGGTCCAAAACTAACATTAAAAAAATACGATAAAGGTTATATCAACAAAGGTTTTGAAAATGAACTAAGCTTTGGTTTATTTATAGGTTATGGTATTAACTATATATTTCAAGGTAAAAACTTTGCTCCTGAAATATGCTATCACCTTTCATCTACTTCACAAAACAAAATTAATGATGCCAGAAAAATGACGCATAGTATTTCGCTTGCCGTTAATTTCTTTTAATTTATCGTAATATTCACTGGCCCACTATTAGCATCCAAATCAGGAGGAGTAGGAACAGAACCAAATTTGCAAGTATTATTATCAGGAGCCCGATCAATTAATTTATTGTAAGGATCCAATCCTGCCGATATCGGTTCTTTATCTACCATAAACTCAAAAGTTTTCACTGCCTTATCCATTTTTATTTTTTTGAAAACGAGTTCTTTATTTACTTTTTTACCGTTGACTTCTTTCTCTATAAAGATTCCAATGTCCATCCAGTCGTTCACCGCAACTGCTTTACTTTTACCTAACGTATCTGCTTTAAATTTAGAAGAACCTACCGTCAACGTTACTTTGTATTTACCATCAGTTTGTTTCACCGATTTCAATTCTTTCACGTAGTTTTCATAAATGGTAATATCCTCAAACAGATCTTTGATTACATACTGCATGCTATCAGGTGTAGATAATTTCATGTTAGCTACAAACTCTTTGGAAGTTGTATAAGGAGCGCTTTGAAAACCTACATTTTTTATGTAGCGCTTTAAAGCAGAATTGACTGAATCTTCGCCGATGTAATCTCTCAAAGCGTACATTATTAAACAGCCTTTGTTATAATGGATGTATTGTTGATTCTCAGCTAACATAATTGGCAATTCTTTTTTCTTTTCAGAAGCACGTCCTGTTAAATATTTATCCAAGGCATCTCTCAAGAATTTATGCATCATTTCTTTGCCGTATTCTTTTTCCATCACCATTAAAGCGCTATACTCTGCCATTGATTCGCTCATCAGTGTTGCTCCTTGCACATCAGCACCAATAACTTGATGTGCCCACCATTGATGCCCAACTTCATGTGCAGTAACATAGAATGGATAATCAATGCTAGAAGGATCTTTAGCATCTACATCGGCAATAAATCCAATACTTTCAGAATAGGGAATCGTATTTGGAAACGATTGCGCAAAGCTTGCGTAACGCGGGAATTCTAAAATACGAACCTGGCGGTGTTGGTATGGACTAAATGCTTTTTCGTAATAGGTCAAAGACTTTTTAATGGAATTAATCATGCGATCCAAATTATATTCGTGTCCTTCGTGATAATAAATCTCGATATTGATATCCTTATACTTATCTTTTTTAACGCTATAACGTGCGGATAAAAAAGAATAGAAATTAAGAATAGGACAATCCATTTTATAATGGAAATAACGACGACCATCTTTACTATATTCTTTTATTAAATACCCTGGAGCAACTGCAATTTGACCAGGCACTGTACTCACAATACATTCAAAATTAATCCAGTCTGCATCCTTGCTGATATATGTATTGGCATAGGCAGTGGTATCATTAATGTTTGCCATACGTGGTTTAGGCTTTAAGTTGAATTTAGCACGCGCTTCATTTTCTCCTAACTCCATTTGTTCATTATAGCCAATAGTAGGTAGTAAACTATTATTAATAAACGTACCATTATATACTACATCCGATTTTTCTTTATTACTGAACCAACTCTTTTGAAAATAATCAATTTGATAATCCAGCTTGATAGAATCACCAGGCTGTATAGGTGTATTTAATTTAAACACTTTCACATAAAGCTCTTTATCATTAACAATCTCTTTTTGAGGTACGGATAACTGCAATGATTTAAGATCAACTTCATTACTGTAGTTGATGAACAAAGTATCAATAGCTTGTTTATGTTTGTTCTTTAAATAATAATGTCCTTTAAATTTTGCGCCAAGTTCGTTAGGAAACAAATCAACCTCTACATAACTTGATACAACACGCGGTTGCAATGTATGTTGAAAGTGCTTATACGTTTGTTCAAATTTTGCCTGCAGTTTTTCTTCATCTGTATTTGAAACTATCTTATTGGCGATCTTAACATTATAATAAATCACCGAACCTATTCCTAAAAATACAATTCCTGCTATAATTGCTACTAAACGGAACTGTTTATGAGAATCGTACTTCGAGAACCTGAAACGGACTTTCAACCCTTTTTCTTTTCCTCTTAAATAAAAGCGGATGGAAAACACGAATAACAAAACAATAACCGCTAACCAATATGTTTTAAATAAATAAAAAATCGGTGTAGTATGCCCGTAACCATTCATGTCGCTATACGGTAACATGGGGCCACTTGAATTAAACGTATATAAAGGATTTTCCAATTTTAACTGGCTGAAAATAATTCGTGAGATAAATACAATTATGAACGCAATGACAAAACCTACATACTTATTACTCACCATGAACTGGATAATAAAACACATGGCAGATACTACGGCTAGGTTAATAAACGTACGACCATAAAGACTTACAAAATACTGCCCGAATTCGAAATGATAATATCCTTTTAATGCTTGGATTACAACGCCGGTAATCACTGCTCCCAATAAACCCAAAGCAATGGAACCTAACAAGCCCATGTATTTACCAAGCACCAGAGTAGATGATTTTATGGGTGATGCTCCCACTAATTCATCAACCTTAAATTGTTTTTCGTTGAAGACCAAATTACCCGAATAAAAAATAATCAGGATGGATAACATGAACTGAAACATAGAACCCGTTTGACTTACAATATTGTATGTAACAGGATACACTTCCGTCCCAAATATCAGTGAATTGAAACTGCTTACTACATAAGCCAACACAGCTCCCAAAACCAGCATGATGATGAAAAAATAACTTTTAATAATACGTTTATATTCAAACCGCATAATAAACAGTAATTGATTCCAAAATGCTTTTCCACTAGTACTGATAGTTACTTTTGGCAACTCCCCTACGTGTTGGATAGCAGGTGTTTGAGGAGAAAGACTTTCTGCTTTTTTACGGAACGAAAATACTTTAGAAGGATTTAAGAATTGTGAGAAATTAAATTTCACATAACTAAACCACATAATCAGTAAGCCTAAACCTAACCACACCAAACGGTTATATAATAACACATCGGTTAATGGCAGCATTCTTTCGTTTTGTTCGGAAGGTGTCCAGTATTGTGTGATCTTTCCTAAGGCTTTATTGCCATAAGGATCGAGCATAGCCGCTACCGATTGGTATTCGATATCTGATAAAACCGAATTAGCTGCTAAATCAAACAAAAAGAAAATAACGGTAAATAAATAAGCAATGGTTGTGTTACGCAGAAACGTAGTTAAGGAAAAATAGATTGTGCCAAACAATATCGTATTAGGAACTACGAAATAAATAAAAGGTTGAATGTAATTATACAATTCAATGGGCCCTATGGTTGGTTGTCCTTTTCCGATAGCACTTCCCAATAACAAGCCAAATAATTGTCCGCTAAAAACAAACAGCGCAATGATTAACACACCAAAGAAACGTCCGAAGAAATAGGATTGTTTGGTGATTGGTTTAGTAAAAAACAACGAATGAGAATTGAATTCAAAATCACGCTGAATAGCCGTTGCCATAATAGCAATGATGATCATATTGTGAATCAATGCTAAAATATTTTGATT
>JBKJPW010000239.1:0-14867 GCA_046594225.1 Bacteroidia bacterium | reverse complement strand
CCGCGAATCATCTGCAAGCTTTTTTAAAGGTTATTTGCAAATGTCTTGCATCTGTTCTAATCTTTATAACCTAATGCCCTTTATTTATAAACACTTTGTTAATTTGAGTGAACCCTAAGTAATATTTAAAACCTCGTGCGAATTTTATTATTCGCTCAGATTCCCCAATCTGGTAATAAATTTTTAATTAACAAGGGTTGTGTTGTAGGTGTATGCTCGCAATACAACCTTTTTTCCACAACCAAAAACTAACATTAATTTACTTTCAATTTAAATCCAACTTGTATATCTGTTTCTCCAGGTGCATACGAACCATCTTTTACACTTGGTTGGTGTTTTAATTCGATTGTTAGCAGAGATTTATTTGTTGTTGTAGCAGGCGCTGTCCATAAAGTTGATAAGCCTATGCCTCTGTTATTTGCATCTAAATCTAAATATTTAATAGTGGTCATACTACCTGTTAAATAAGTAGAGTATGGAGTACCTGTTGGCGCAATGCTATTAAAAAAGAACATGTGATCGACTCCTTCATTTTTAACTTCATTTGAAATAGTATCAGCCGGACTTTTAGTTTCATCCAATAATAAAATGGTTGCTTCATAAACATGATTGGCAATAATGTTTATAACCGAATCTGATTGGTTTGCGCCTCCAAAGATTGCTGGATTTCCACCAGCACCGTCTACATCACTAAATACATAAGTCGTTGTGGTTTGTGTAGTTGTATCATATAACATTACTTTCATAGTTGTAATCAACTCTTCTTCATTTGCTGGTGGAGCTGGTTGCTCAGGAGTTGGTTCATTGTCCTTGTCTTTTTTACATGCTGTAAATGTAGTTGCTAGCATGGCTAACAGAGCTACTGTTGTGATAGTTGATTTCATTTGTTTTTTGGTTGTTGTTTGTTTGGTAATTATTTTTTATCGTAAATGGTTAAAGGCACTTTTATTCTTAAAATTAAATTTTGTCCTTGGCTGTTTGCAAAATATCTAAACCTATCTAAGTAGTCTCTGTACTCTTCATTTAATAAATTAGTAACTGATAAGCTGATATTTAATACTTGTTTCCCAAATTTAACGTCACTGCCAATTTCTGCGGATAATAATCCATAAGCATCGGGTGGGGGAGCAAAGTCGGTATTTTGTGGTACACGCCATTGTTTGGTGATGTATTGATACCCAACTTGTAAATATACTTCATGAATGTTTTTAGATACTTTTGTATAGCCTTTTATATCTAATGAATATCTATCAGAAGGCATATATACTAAATAATCATTGATGCTATAATTCCATGCTCTTAATATCATAGCTTTTGATATGATTGATAAATGATTGAAAAGTTTGGTTTGAAGTTTTGCATCCATACCACTTATTCGTGCATTTGCTTGTTTGTAATTAAAAACTGGATAGGCACCTCTAATAGTTAATTCGGGTTTCGATGCAGGGTTCATATATATAAAATTTGTAAACTGATTATGATAACCTGTAATTTCTATAGTTGTATTTTTTAATTGATACAGTCCGGTAAGAGTCATATTATATACTTGTTCTGTTTTTAAATTAGCATCTCCGCGCTCAATAGATCCTACTCCATGATGCACGCCATTGCTATATAATTCGTTAGGCGCAGGCGCTCTCCATGCAGAACCAATATTTACAAAAAAGTTTAAATTTTTTATAGGTTTTATAATACTCCCAACATTCCAGGAAACATTATTAAAATTTAAATCAGGTTTTACAAGATTATTTCCTATGTAATAAAATGATTGCAAATGTTTTTGATCATATCTCAGGCCAGCTTCAATTTCTAAGTGCTGTTTTACATAACGCTCACTTGCAAATATTCCCCATGTATTATTAATAAAATTTGGAACAAAGAATCGACCTAAGTACACATTTTTTTGATTCATATAACTGCCTCCAAATTGCCCTCTAAACGATTTAATATTGAGGTGTTCAATTACTAAATCTACTGTTTGAGAGGTAATCCTGTAATCTAGTTCAGGCTTATCTAAAGCTGCTAATGTATTATTTAAGGGTTTGTGTTTATCATATTCTTTTCTAATGTTGTATTGGTAAGCATATTGAATATTTACAATCCATCTTGGCGCCAAATGTAAATGAAATTTACCTTTAGCTAATTCATGAGATATATCTTGATAAGGTCTATCAATATCATAACTAAATGTTGCTAAACTATCTTGAGGTTTTGATGCATTAAATGCATTTTTTAAATCGGTTAAATTACCAATATGGGCACCACTAAATATGCCTATTTTAGTGTTAAATTGTGAGTAGTAACCTTCAATTCCCCAATTTTTTCGATGATATCCAAGAGCATATGAAAAGTTCATTTCTTCAACCCCTGTATTTTTTAAATAATAGGTTGGTGTTTTAATTGTTCCTCCTTTTTTATAAGTGCCTTGGATTCGCCAATTAAAACCTTTTACTTTATCAAAGTAACCTTGCAAAATACCAGAAGCAACTCCAGTTTGTCCGTTACTCATACCAATTAAATTTACTTCGCCGGTAACAGCGGCAGTATCTGGTAAATCATTAGGTTCAACTAAAATAACGCCAGCCATGGCATCACTTCCATACCTTACAGCATTTGCGCCTTTGATAACAGATAATTTTTGAGCAATAAATGGATCTATTTCTGGTGCATGTTCATTTCCCCATTGTTGACCCTCTTGCCTTATACCATTGTTTAATATCAATACTCTATAGCCTTGCATGCCATGTATCATAGGCTTACTAATCGTGCTTCCAGTGTTTAGTGTTGTAACGCCACTTATTAATTTTAACGATTCACCTAATGTTTGTCCACGAGTATCATCTAATTCTTTTGCGGTAATATCATTAACAGTTTGAGTTTTTATAATATCAGGCTGTTTATCCATGATATCTATTTGACTTAACTCAACAGCGCTATGTGGTAATTTGATATTTAGTTTTTTATCTTTTTTAATATCTATTTTAATGATGGAGTCTCTGCAGCCAACGTGCCTTACAATAAATTCATAAGTGCCTTCACAAAGGTTTATAAATTTGAAACTACCATGTTCGTTTGTAATTTGAGTTTGATTAGATTCTTTTAAAATAACAAATGTCCCTTCTAACTCTTTGCCGTCATCCAAATCTAAAATACGGCCACTGAATGAATAAACACATGTGTTCTGTGTAAAACCATTTACGGTAATCAATAGCAGCAATAGACTTAAGATATTTTTAATTAGCATGATTTCTTTAAAAGAAATTTATGCGCCCTTTGTAATGTGTTTATTTTACAGGATCAAATCCGCTTCCGCCCCATGGGTGACAACGCCCAATGCGTTTTAATGTCATCCAACTGCCTTTAAAAGCGCCATATTTATTTACTGCATCTAAACCATATTGAGAACAAGATGGTGTAAAGCGGCACGATGGCTTTAGTAAGGGAGAAATTGCGTATTGATAAAAGCGAATAATCGCTAAGGGTATAAACTTCAATGTTTGTTTTAATAGGTTAATAACTCATTTACTTAAACAAATAAATTAAGCTATTGGCGGACCTCTTAAAGGAGACGTATTATATTGAAGATTTGGTATTGTTTTTTGATAATAAAAGAAAGACGTTTGTTTTGACTCTTTTATTGGCAAAAAATTTAAAATAAATTTAAATACAGTGTAATAAACAGGGGTATCAAATTTCTCAAAATTACAATCCTGAGAGCCTTCTTGTTCGCTAACCGTAATAGCATCAGTAACAGAGTTTATAAGACTGTGTGTATGTCCTAATAAAGAGTGAATATACACTTTAGGAACTGCTGCAAATAATACAACAGCAAGTAAAAGAGATGAAAAAACTATTTTAAATTTTGTTTTCAATAGCACAAATATACTGAATATTTTATATTTTATAATTCCGGATAGTTTTTTGAAGGAAAAAGCCCAAAAAGTGGGCTTTTGATAGTGGCTTTGCTAGGAATCGAACCTAGATCGTAGGCTTCGGAAACCCAAATACTATCCATTGTACTACAAAGCCATTTATTTACAAATATAAGTATTAAATTTATGCTCAGATGTTACAATATTCCATTAATAGTTACGTTACTACAGTATGCAATCAAAAAAAATAGTTTCATTTTTATTTATCTTTCTTTACCTGTCTTCTTTTTCTCAGGTAAAAATTGGACAATGGTTAGATCATTTATCTTATGATAATGCTACTAGCGTTTCAAAAGTTGACAGTAAAGTATATGTATCTAATGGTTCAGGTTTAGCGGTATATGATGAAAGAGATAATAGAATAAGAAAACTGACAAAAATAGAAGGCTTATCAGACTTAGGAGTTAAACTACTTAGAAAAAATGATTACAATAATAGATTATTAGTCATATACGAAAACACAAATATTGATGTAATTAGACCAAATGATGACATTAATGATATTGTAAATGTTTCAGATATAAAAAGGAAAATTATACCTGGCAAAAAAACAATTAATGAAGTTTATTTTAATGGAAATTTAGCCTACATATCATGTGGTTTTGGAATAGTAGTATTTGATACAGATAAATTAGAAATAAAAGATACCTATTATTTAGGAACGGCTACTGCAAACCTAGAAGTATATCAAGTCACTAAAAATGATACCGCCATATTTGCAGCAACAACTAATGGAATTTATTATGGTAAAATAAATTCAAACTTAAGTTTTTATCAAAATTGGAAACCGTTAAATACTGGGCTAGCTTCTGGACCTTATAATGCTATTGTAAACTTGAACGGTACACTCATAACTAATTATTCAGAAAGATTAAATTCGGACGTCTCAATAAAAGACACTTTGTATTATTATACAAGCACAGGATGGCAAAAATATTCCATAAATGGTAGTTATATTAATTCTGAAAATAAAAAATTGTATGAATATTCTAAATATAATAAATTGATAGTCATAGATCAATATGATGGGGTTGGTTTATATTCATCAAATGGCGCCGGATTAAATTACCTTTCAAGCTATGGTTTTGGAGACGCTCAAGTAAATGATGTATATTATGATGGAAATGGAACTTACTGGGTAGCGGATCAACAATATGGTTTAATTAAATCTGGAGGATCAGCTTATAGTCCTAATGAAAAAATAAGTTTAAATGGTCCTGAAACCAACCTGGTAAATGATATTGATATCAAAGACGGTTTATTGGTTGTTGCCCCAGTTTATTTAGGCGAAACATTTAATTCTCAGTACAATAATAGTAAACCAAATGTTTACCAAGACCAAGAGTGGAGATCTCTTAAAAATATAGTACCTGATACTATTATTGATGTTAATGCCGTAGCAATTGATCCTAATGATAAAACTCATATTGCTTTTGCATGTATGGAAAGTGGTGTTTTGGAAATTAAATCGGATCAAGTTCAAGGAGTTTACAAATATGGGAATAGCAGTCCTTTAACAGGGTTTAATGGCACTGCCGATTTGAGGATTACAGGAGTAAGTTATGATAAAAAATCAAATTTATGGGTATCAATTACTTTAGGAGATAACTGTTTAGCGGTTAAGAAACCAAATAATACTTGGACACTTTTAGATTTTCAACAAATTGTTGTACAGCCTTATATTACAAAAGTTATTTTTGATAAATATGACCAAGCTTGGATTATTTTAGCAAGAGGTTTTGGCATAATGGTTTATAAAGATGCAAATGGATTATCTACTCCTAATACATCTAATACAAAATTATTAAGCACGGCATTTGGTAATGGGCATTTACCTTCAGTGGATATAAGATCTATGTGTGAAGATAAAGATGGCCATATATGGATTGGAACAGCAAAAGGAATTACTGTTTTTTATAATCCCGAAAATATATTTACTAATTCTAATTGGGATGGTCAACAAATTTTAATTGAACAAGATGGACATGTACAAATATTATTGGAAAATGATGTAATAACTGCTTTAGCGGTTGATGGAGTTAATAGAAAATGGGTAGGAACTGAAAGTTCGGGAGTGTATTGTTTTTCTTCTGATGGACAACAAGAAATTTATCATTTCACTGCAGAAAATAGCCCTTTGTATTCAAATTTTATAAAAGATATTGCTACTGATGAAACAACTGGTGATGTTTTTATAGCTACCGATAAAGGAATTCAGTCTTATAGAACTGCTTTTATAAAAGGATTTGATGAATATACAAAAGTACACGCTTTCCCTAACCCTGTGAGACCAGGTTATGCTGGCTCTGTTGTAATTACAGGATTGATAGATGAATCTGATGTTAAAATCACGGATCTTAGTGGTAATATTGTTTGGACAGCAAAATCTCAAGGGGGGCAATTGGAATGGAACCTAAGTACATTTGGCGGTAAAAAAGCCAGCACTGGAACCTATATGATTTATTGCGCTACTGGCGATGGCGAAAAATACGCTACTGCTAAATTATTGATTGTTAATTAATGCTTTATACAACTCAAGGCATTGTTTTGCATAATATAAAATATGCCGATAAAAAAATCATTTCAAAAATATATACCAAAGATTTTGGCTTAATATCTGCCAACATTAATATTGGTTATGGACCAAAAGCTAAAATAAAATCTGGCGTTATTCAGCCTCTTACACAAATTGAATGTATTGTTTCTTTAAAAGAAAATAAAGACATACAACAGATTAGTGAAGTAAAATGTTTGTTTGTATACACCGATTTACAATCTAATTTTAATAAGTTATGTATTGCCCAGTTTTTAAATGAGATATTGTACAAGTGTATCAAAGAACAAGTGTCAAACGACGATTTATTTGATTTAATATGCCACACCTATCAGTGGTTAGATAAGGCAGTTGATAATTATACGGATACCCATATTTATTTTTTATTTGAACTCACCAAACATCTAGGTTTTTATCCAATAAATAACAGAGATAAAATAGTAGCTTATTTTGATACCTTAGAAGGCAAATTTTCCTCTACAACTAAAAGCTTCCCATTAGGCTTTGATTATTGGCAATCGGAGTTGTTTGCTGATTTATTTTCATATTCGTTATCTAACCAAAAAAAAATAAGTAGAAGTGAACGATTAGCGCTTTTAGATTGTTTATTACATTATTATAAAATTCAGATATCTGGATTAATGGAATTAAAATCTTATGCTGTAATGCAGGAAATGGCAAACGAAATGTAAATTACTCTTCATCTTGTTGAGTAAAGTCTTTCAAACGTTTTAATTTACGCTCTTTAATATTAAATAACTCAATCATCATGGCAAAGGCTAGGGCAATGTATGCGTAGTTTTTATTTAACTCAATGTGTTGTTCATGAGGCAGAGTTGAGTTGTAGCTATCAAGTAAAGCTTCCGTAACTAAAATACCACCAATTACCAATAAAAAGGATAAGGCAATCATTTTAATACCCGGATTTTTATTAATAAAATCAGCTACTAAGCCCGAAAATAAAATCATCAACATCATGGAAATAACTACAGCGGATACCATAATTAAAACTACCCCCGAAAGGCCCACGGCCGCTAAAATACTGTCAAATGAGAAAACGAAATCAATAATAATTATTTGCATAATAATGGCATTAAATGTGGCTTTCCCTTTTTTTCCAGGACCAATATCATCTTCATCGCCATGAATATTTTCTTGAATTTCTTTCCATGTCTTTACTAATAAAAATAACCCACCTCCTAATAAGATGATTGCTTTGCCCGAAATACCATAAGCACCAATGTGCATAAATGGCTCCTTTAAGCCAGCTATATAGCCTACAAAAAATAAAAGTATAGTTCTAACCACTAAAGCTAATAATAAACCGATTGTTCTAGCTTTAGATTGGTGTTCGCGAGGAAGCTTATCTACAGCTATTGAAATAAAAATAATATTGTCAATACCTAAAATTATCTCTAAAATAGTTAACGTTAGTAAAGTTATAAGTCCGTTTAGGGATAATAGACATGTTAAATCAGAAGCAAAACTGTGCATATTTTTATTTAAAGAACAAATATAAGGGCTTTTTAAAGCATAACCTAAAAAATATTAGCCTTGATTATCAAATAGTTGGTAATTATTTTAGTACTATGTGTTGCATGGTACTAAAATAATTCCATATCTTTGCTTCACCAAATAATAAAGATGACCCAGTACTAAAAACTTAACTATCCATTTTTTTAACCTGCAGACTAAAAAATGGAAAGTACATCAAATCTTGGTTTTTTAAAGATAACGCGAATCTGATAAAAACCGAAAGAGGAGAAAAGAAAAAAGTTGAAGTTCTAATATCATCAAAATTGGTAAAACTAATAAAATAAAAAATAAACCTAAAAATATTAATACAATGAAATCGAAGATTCTCCAATTCCAAAACATCATTCAAAATGTTATTGGCAAATCAATTTTTAAAAAATCAATCACCTTTTTAGTATTAGGCATTTTAATTAGCATGAATGTAAATGCTAAAGCAGATGAAACTCCTTCAATCACAATTTCGGATGCCAATAAAACAATTAAAGAGCAAATTAAATTCCCTAATTTATTAATGAATTTTAATAAAGAGGAAAAAGTAAATGTTGTGTTTACAGTAAACGAAACAGGAAATGTAAATTTAGTTGTTGTAAATACATCTAACGAAAATTTAAAAAAATCTATTGAAACGCAGTTTATTAAATTAAAACTTAATAATTTGAAAGCTAATAATGCTTACAGTGTAGTATTTAACTTTAAAACAATATAAATCATGGTAAATTCAGAAAATGCTAAAGCACAAATGCGCAAAGGCGTTCTCGAACTATGCATACTTTCTATACTTTCTCAAGGTGAGGCTTATCCTACCGAAATTATTGAGAAATTAAAAGTAACAAAGTTGGTAGTAGTAGAGGGAACACTTTATCCGTTGTTAACCCGATTAAAAAACACAGGACTGCTTACTTACCGTTGGGAAGAAAGCACATCAGGGCCACCACGCAAATATTACTTTTTAACTGAAATAGGGCTAACCTATCTTAACGAACTTCAGTTATCGTGGACAGAATTGGTAAATGCAGTAAACACAACAGTACAAAACACTAAATAAAATAAATTAGTTTAAACTATTTAAAACAAATTAAAATGAATAAAACAGTAACCATAAATATAAGCGGCATTATTTTTCATATCGAAGAAGACGCTTTTGATAAGTTGAGTAAATACTTATCTACCATTAAAGGCTATTTTAGTAAAGCTGATGGTGGTAATGAAATTATGAGTGACATTGAGGCGCGTATAGCTGAAATGTTGCAAGGTAAAACTAGCCCAGTTAAACAAGTAGTTTTAATGAGCGATGTAGATTTTGTGATGGACAGTATGGGTAAACCCGAAGAATTTGCTGGAGATGCCGCAGAAAACACAACAGAAACCAATACTTCTGAAGCTTACAACGCAGGCGATGATAATGGTGAACCAATTAAAAAACGTTTACACCGCGATGGTGATAGTAAAGTATTAGGTGGCGTTTGTTCGGGTATTGGATACTATTTTGGAATTGATCCTGTATGGATTAGAATTGCATTGTTATTAATGTTCTTTTTTGGAGGCACAGGATTCTTATTATACCTTATCCTTTGGATAGCAATACCTGAAGCTAAAACTACTGCTGAAAAATTAGCAATGAAAGGTGAAAAAGCAGATATTAATAATATATCAAAAGCTGTAAAAGAAGAAGCCGAGCAGTTAAAAAAACGTATGGAAAAATATGGTGAGGAATTTAAAAATATGGCATCAGATGGAAGAAATTTACCACGTAATACAGCCGAAAAAATTGTTGACTTTTTAACTGATGTTCTTACAAATATTGGTAAAGTATTGATAAAAGTTATTGGTGTGTTTATGGTAATTTTTGGAGTTATTTTCTTTTTAGGATTATCTAGTTCAGTATTTGGGTTATCTTTTTTAACTGATAGTAGTAATGGGGGAGAATGGATTGATTTATTATTATTGGACGGAAAAGATTTTTACTTTGGAATTTTCGGATTAATAATGTTTGCTGGAGTTCCTATTATTATGTTGATTTATGGAGGAGTGAAAATTTTATTTAAAATTAGATATTCTAATCGTTGGGTAAATTTAAGTGCAGGGATTATTTGGTTAATAGGTTTTTTAATGTTGTTGTTTGTAGGTATTAAAACAGGTAGTGATTTTAATAAAACAGCTAAAGTGAGAGAAAATTTTTCGGTTGCTCAAAAAGAGACCTTATATTTAAAAATGCATGAAACCCCTGTTAATTCAATTGAATTACATGAGAGTGATGACGATGAAGAAGGTGAAAAAAATTACCGTCGTCACAGTAGAGGAGATAATGATTATATGATTGGTACAAATAATGGAGTGAAATATTTATTAGGCCATGCTCAATTAAATATCATTAAATCTCAAACCGATAGAATTGAAATCGTTATTGTAAAAGAGGCTAAAGGTGGTAATAAAGCTACTGCATCTGATAGAGCAAAAAATATTTCTTATGTTGTTTCTCAAACAGATAGTTTAATTGAGTTTGATAATTTATTTAAAGTTAATAATGCAGATAAATTTAGAGTTCAGGATTTAAGTGTAATAGTGAAACTGCCTGTTGGAAAAATTATTTACCTTGATAAATCATTAGAAAATATGATTTATGATATTGAGAATGTAACCAATACTTATGATGGAGATATGATTAATCGCCGTTGGATGATGACTGAAAATGGATTAAAATGTATTGATTGTGATGGTTTAATTTCAGTAGGAGATCATATTAATGGATTAGATGAAGAAGTTAATATTGAAAAAGATATAAAAATTGATGTAAATGGAGTAAATATAAATGGCAAAGACACTCAAATAAAAATAGATAGTACAGGAATTAAAATTAATACTGAAAAAACGAAAGTGGTGATTGATAAAAATGGCGTAAAAAAAACAAAGAAAAAAAATCAGCTAACTGAACCAGAAGCACCTTCCGTGCCTCCTTCGTTACCAGACGCTAAATAAAAATGGGTTTTAATTAAACAACATTTATTAAAATCATTTTTGCACCCTAAACTGTAAAGGTTTAGGGTGTTTTTTATTTGTTAAATAGTTGGTTATCAAATCTCTAATGTTTAAATAAAAAACTGTTAAAAAATAGTAAAACTGTATTTTATTTGTAATTTTGATCAACTAAATTTTAAAACTCCTTCTGTTATAATTTCATGTTGTAATAGAGGTAAACTATTAAACTAATTTCTATGAACAAAACATTTACTCTTATTTTATCATTATCTGCATCTTTAATTTCGGTGGCTCAAATACAATTATCAAATCCAGGATTTGAAAACTGGGGAAATTCAGCTCCAGGTGTTGCTGCTGAACCAACAGGATGGTATTCAAATAAATCAGGTTCAAATGTTGCTAAACTTGGTCCTCAAATTTGTTTTCAAGATAATACAGTTAAACGTACAGGTAATTCTTCTGTAAGAGTTGAAACGTTAAATTATTTAGGAACAGCAGTTAATGGAGCTGTTACAACAGGTGTTATCAATGCTCCAAATACAACAAAAAGTAACGGATATATCGGAACTGTAAATTACTCAACATCTTCAGATATCCGTCGTTCAGCTTTTATAGGCCGTCCTGATAGTATTGTTGGATGGTATCAATATACTTCTGGTGGTGCGGGAGAGCAAGGAAAAGTAACTGCGATATTGCATAATAATAATTATTTTGATCCCGAAACTCCTACAACGTATCATGCGGATCCTACAACAGATAAAATTGCTCGTGCAACTTTTTTCTCAACCCCATCTACCAATGTTAGTACTTGGACTCGTTTTTCGGCTCCCTTTATATATACTAGTGCAGGAGTGCCAGCTTATATTATGATAAATATTACTTGCTCTGCTAATCAAGCAACTACTATTACTGGCAGTAAAATGTGGATAGATGATATTTCTTTTATCTACAATAATCCTACATCAGTTAAAGAAGTGGAATTATCAAAAAATGCTAAAGTGTATTTTTTTGAAAAAAATCTTTATGTTGATTTTGCCGCTAGAGATAATGAGCAATCTACTATTGAATTATATGATGTAACAGGACAAGTTGTATTGTCTCAAAAAATTGAAAACTCTACTTTAAATACAGTTGATGTGTCCTCTTTAAAAACAGGAGTATATATGTATAAATTAAACGGAAAATCTCAAACTAAAGTTGGGAAATTATTCATCGATTAATTAGCTTTTAATAACTATTTTTAAAGCCCTAACGTAACGGTTAGGGTTTTGTTTTTCAAATTATGTTTAAACTACGTTTACTTTTAATAATTGGATTGTTTATTAATTCAATCTTCGTATATTCTCAAACAGGTACAGGTGTTTTAAAAGGTAATATTATTGATAAGGATACTAAGGAATCTATTATTGGGGCTACTATTCAATTATTAAATGATTTATCTAAAGGAACAGCTTCAGATATTGAAGGCAATTACGTCTTAGTTTTAGATACGGGTAATTACAAAATATTATGTAGTTATCTTGGTCTTCAAAGCGACACGTTTTCTGTAATGATTAAAGAGAATATTATTTCACAGAAAAATATTCAGCTTAAATCAAATGCTAAAATGTTGGAAACAGTTGTTGTTTCTTCAGGTAAGTTCGAGCAGAAATTGGAAGAATTAACCGTTTCAATGGAGGTTTTAAAACCTAATTTAATTGCTAATAAAAATACAACTAGTATAGAAACCGCCTTAGAACAAGTTCCCGGATTAACCATTATTGATAATGACCCACAAATTCGTGGAGGAAGTGGTTTTACGTTTGGTGTTGGTAGCCGTGTAGCTATTGTGGTTGATGGCGTTCCTTTATTGAGCGGTGATGCAGGTCGACCTGAATGGAGTTATATTCCTGTAGAAAACATCGAACAAATTGAAGTGATTAAAGGTGCATCATCTGTATTGTATGGTTCGTCAGCTTTAAATGGCGTCATTAATATCCGTTCAGCTTACCCTCGTAGTAAACCTAAAACGAGTGTGAATTATTCTGCTGGTCAGTATAGTATCCCCCAATCTCCCGCTGAAAATTGGTACAGAACTCGAGGTAATAATTCATTTCCTGGGTTTAGTAACTTAAACTTATTTCACTCTCGTATTATTGGTACTAATTTAGATTTTGTAGTTGGAGCTAATTTTAATATAGATCAAGGTTATATTGGACCACCACCACAGGGTAAGTTTATTCCTGATGATTTAAAAGAAGCCTTACACATGCAAGATACAGTTGCTGTATTTTCTAATAATGATATGATAAAGAAAAGAGCGCGGGTTAATTTTAATTTACGTTATCGAGCTAAACATATTGAAGGCTTAAATTTTGGCGTGAATGCAAATTTTATGTTAAATAAAACCAATATGGTATTTGCATGGCTAAATGATTCTTTAGGTTTATACAGAGGTTATCCAGGTGCCGTTTTTTTAGAAGATCAAACATTATTTAATGTTGACCCTTTTATTAAGTACACTACTAAAAATGGATTAAGTCACAGTATCCAAACACGTATTTTTCATTCTGATAATGTGATTTCCAATAATCAATCGAATAAGGGAACGATGTATTTTGGAGAATATCAAATACAACGTAAATTTAAAAGTATTGATTTAAATTTTATTGCCGGAACTACAGGTAATATTTCATATTCTTCTTCAAGATTATATGTTTCTAGTGGGCAACCTGATAATAAAATTGTGAATACCTCTGCATATATTCAATTAGATAAGAAATTTTGGAGAGTATTAAATTTATCAGGAGGTATTCGCTACGAAAATTTTAAAATTAATAATTTAAAGAGTGATGATGCTTTTATTTATAGATTTGGTGGAAATCTTCAAATAACTCGTGGTACATTTATACGATCGTCTTATGGAACAGGGTATCGTTATCCAACTATTACTGAGAGATATATTACAACCAAAGCTGGCTTATTTGGTGTTTTCCCAAATCCTGATTTAAAACCAGAAAAAAGTAAAAGTTTTGAAGTTGGTATTAAGCAAGGTTTTAAAATTGGTAATTGCAAAGGGTATCTTGATATAGCGGCTTTTCATCAGCGTTATGAAAATAATATTGAATATCTGTTTGGTATTTGGGACCCACAAGTTTCCATTATAGGATTTAAGTTTTTAAATACAGGAAATTCCCAGGTTAGAGGGTTAGATTTGTCCATAGCAGCTTCAACTGCCGAAACAAATAAACGTTTTGGAATATCGACATTAATAGGATACACTTATATTGAACCTATTAGTTTAACCCCAGATAGTATTTATGGTTATGATAAAACTGTAGATGGTAGCGTAGGGCAAGCATTAACTTATAAAAACAGTAGTATGGATACTACGAATAATATTTTAAAATACCGTTTCCAACACATGTTTAAGTTGGACATAGAATTTAAAATTTATCGATTTAATTTTGGAGTGAGCAATAAGTACTATACTAAAATGCAGAACATTGATAAAGCTTTTAAAACTATTGAAGAGACTACTTATAATGGCCAAGATTTTTTTGATGTTATTTACGCTACTAAATATTGGCAAACACATTTAGATATCAGTGTTTGGGACGCGCGTGTAAGTTACAATGTGGATAAAAAACAAAAGGTATCTATAGTTTGTAATAACGTTTTTAATGAAATATATTCTTTAAGACCGCTTAAAATTGAATCTCCACGAACGGCAGCTGTACAATATGTATTAACGTTTTAATACCTAGAGTTAATGTCACTTCGAGTAA
Organism: Bacteroidia bacterium; assembly: GCA_046594225.1. GTDB lineage: Bacteria > Bacteroidota > Bacteroidia > B-17B0 > Aurantibacillaceae > UBA4416. The sequence continues at coordinate 102 of JBKJPW010000239.1, read as the reverse complement.
TTTTTTCTGTCTCTTTGAAAAAATGTATCGAGAAGTCTTACATTAAATCACTTCTCGATACTCATTTGTAAGAGACAGGTGTCCCGATAACTATCGGGAGTA
>JBKJPW010000019.1:0-3522 GCA_046594225.1 Bacteroidia bacterium | reverse complement strand
AAATAGCTGGGATGGAACGTTTAGAGGTAAAAAAATGGATACAGGCGTATTTGTTTATAAAGCAGATGGAGTATCGATAGACGGACAATCATTTAAAATGCAAGGTAATATTACGCTTATTAGATAATCAGAAAAAACAATCAACACATTAATATTCATTCAACTAATAGTTATATAAATAATATGCGCTTCTTTAAAATTTATTTTTTCATACTTTATTTTAGTACCCTAAAAGTTGTTTCCCAAAATTTATGCACAAATGCTGCGGCGTTTTGCGCTAATAATACATCTGGAACAACTTTTCCGGCATCTACAGGTAATACAAGTGCTGCGGCAGGTCCAGATTATGGATGCCTTGCTACAACACCCAATCCCGCTTGGTACTACTTTCAAGTTTCAACCACCGGAACTATTGTTATTGGTATTGCTGGTACAGGAGGAAGTGATGTCGATTTTATTTGTTGGGGGCCTTTTACATCGCCAACAGGGAATTGCGGAAATTTAACTGCTGCTAATACCATTGATTGTAGTTTTTCGGCTAGCGCAACAGAAACCTGCACTATTAATAATGCCATTGCGGGCGAGTATTATCAACTTTTACTAACTAATTATTCAAATACAACACAAAATATTAATTTCAATCAAACAGGAGGATCTGGTACGACTAATTGTGGATTAATAGCACCCGTTACTAGCGCCACAATTTGTGCGGGACAAACAGCTACTATTTCAGCTAACACAAATTTATCGAGCCCAACATTTGTGTGGAACCCTGGTGGTATGACTACTCAAACCATTACGGTTTCTCCAACCACAACAACTGTATATACTGTTACCGTTACAGGATTAGACCCCTCAAATACTTCCACAACTGTAGTAGGTAGTGGTACAGTAACAGTTACTTCACCTGTACCAATAACAGTCTCACCTTCATCTTCAACTATTTGCTTAGGACAAAGTGTTTCATTATCATCAACTGGTCCTGGTCCGTTTGTTTGGACAGCTAGTACTGGCACAAATCCAGCGAGTGCTGCAAACGTAACAGTTTCTCCTGGATCAACCACTTCATATACGGTTGTGTCGGGTGTAGGAACGTGCACAGCATCTGCCGTTGCAACGGTTTCTATTTCATCAACACCATCTATTTCTATTACCCCTTCTGTTTCTAGCATTTGTTCTGGTCAAAGTCAAGTTCTATCAGCTAGTGGTTCTGCGCCATTTGTTTGGACAGCTAGTACTGGTGCAAATCCTGCAAGTGCTGCTACTGTTACTGTTAGTCCATCAACTACTACCACTTATACTGTATTATCAGGAACTGGAAGTTGTACAGCAACTGCCGCAGCTACCGTTTCAATTACTTTAACACCCACGATAAGTATTACACCTTCTTTAACTAGTATATGTGCTGGGCAAAATGCAACACTTACAGCAAATGGTCCTGCTCCTTATACATGGACAGCTAGTTCAGGAGCAAATCCTTCAAATACGGGTACTGTAATTGTTAATCCAACAGTTACAACAACCTATACTGTTTTATCAGGAACTGGAAGCTGCACAGCATCTGCTGTTGCAACTGTTTCTGTTGGAGCAGCTGCATCAATAAGTGTTACTCCGTCAAACACAACAATTTGTTTAGGAGCTAACGCAAATTTAATATCAACTGGTTCAGGCCCTTTTTCTTGGACAGCTAGTAGTGGTGCAAATCCTCCAAGTACGGCAAATGTTACAGTAACACCAAGTACTACAACAACTTATACAGTTGTATCTGGAACTGGAGCATGCTCAATTGCAGCTGTTGCTACTGTATCAATTGCGCCAACATTAACGGTAGCTATAACTCCATCAATATCAACTATTTGTTTAGGTGCAAGTACAACTTTATCTGCATCAGGTGCTGGTCCATATGCATGGAGTAACGGAGCATCAAATAATAGTATAACAGTTAGCCCTACTTCTTATACAACATATACGGTATTATTAGGTACAGCTGCATGTACAGCTCAAGCAGTTGCTTCTGTTTCAGTAGCTCCTGCATTAACGGTAAATATTACACCTTCGGTTTCTACAATTTGTAGCGGACAAACAACAACTTTATCATGTAACACTTCAGGGCCTTATGCTTGGACTGCTAGTTCTGGAACTAATCCCATTGCTAACGATACCGTATTAGTAAATCCAACTTCAACCACATCTTACACTATATTATCAGGAACAGGCGCTTGTACTGCACAAGCAGTAGCAACTGTAAGTGTTTTACCTGTTATTAATCCAACCATCATTGCAAATAGTCCTACTGTCTGTATTACAAATACGGTTTCCTTATCCGTAGCCTCAGGTTCTGGCTTAACTTATACATGGCAACCTACCAATGCTATTTCGGGAGCAAATAATACGTCAAGTATTGTAGCAATGCCTCCAACTGCAGTAACAGTTATCTATTCAGTTACTGTTTCTAATGGGTACTGCTCGAGTAATGATACAATTCAAATAAAAGTAAAAACTCCGGTAGATATTACCAATATCACTACACTTAATAATGATACAATTTGTGTGGGAGGATGTGTAACATTTAGTGCAGTAACAACAGGAAGTCAACCCATTTTTTATAATTGGTATTATGAAAGCGGTGTTGGAACATCATCTGTTGGTATTGCTCCTGAGGCTTGTTATCCTTCAGCTGGTAACTTCTCGGTTGTTGCTACGGCTTCAAATACTTGTGGATTTGATACTTTGGTTAAAACAAATTTCATTACCGTTTTTGATATGCCTGTTTTAGTTGTAAATGGAGATACGACTATTAATATTGGTGAAACAGCTGAAGTATTTGCTTCGGGTGGACTTACATATCAATGGTCGCCAAATGTTAATGGCAACACTATTACTTGTGTAACCTGTTCAAATACTGTTGTTCAGCCTACATTAACTACTCAATATATTGTTGTAGCATCTAATTCAAAATATTGTAAAGTACAAGATACAGTAACTGTGATTGTAGATATCAATTGTGGTGATTTCTTTATTCCAAATGTTTTCTCACCAAATGATGATGGTTTAAATGATGTGATTAATGTTCACGGAAGATGTATCTCAACTTTTAACCTACAAATATATAACAGATGGGGAGAGAAGGTATTTGAAACTTCTACTTTAGAAAATAGCTGGGATGGAACGTTTAGAGGTAAAAAAATGGATACAGGCGTATTTGTTTATAAAGCAGATGGAGTATCGATAGATGGACAATCATTTAAAATGCAAGGTAATATTACGCTTATTAGATAATTATCAAAACGCAATATAAAAATACACAATGAATTACATTAAAATCTATATTCTACTATTATGTTTTGCTTCGCTGAAGTTTTTCTCTCAATCCGCTTGTGGGTCAGCGGCCGCATTTTGCGCAAATAATACTTCAGGAACAACTTTTCCGGCATCTACAGGTAATACAAGTGCTGCGGCAGGTCCAGATTATGGATGCCTTGCTACAACACCCAATCCCGCTTGGTACTACTTTCAAGTTTC
>JBKJPW010000112.1:0-6062 GCA_046594225.1 Bacteroidia bacterium | reverse complement strand
AACCTAAGGCGAAACCAAATTAAGCGATACATTAAAATAATACGAACCGCCCGGTTTATTATTCATAATTACTGGCTCTGCTTTATAGTCAACATCATCAACATTAAACTTATATCCTAAACGGTAACCTGCTTGAATGCTCATCCAAATAAATTTATAAACACTAAACTCATAAGTTAAACGTGGGCGTATTTCGCTGCGATGTAATTGTAAGTTCTTATAGCCTAAATTATATCCTTCAATCATAGGATCCATATAATATGAATTACCTTCTAATTCAAAACCAGCCATTAACAAATTACGAGGATTAATTGTGTAACGAACATTGGCTCTTGCAGGTAATAACATTTCAACACCCCACTTTTTATTTTTAAATGTATAATTATAAAATACTGCCGGAAAATAATTGAGTGCGCCACCTCTATAAGATTGCGTGATACCAATGCCATATTGCAACCTATCGTGTGGTTTACGACCTATGATGGCTGCCCCACTATATTTTAATGCGTTGGCATGAAATTGATCTAACTTACCAGAATTATTATGATCGGCAGCTAACTGTAAGATGCCAAATAATTTAGCGTTAAATGGTTTAAATAATGTAGCACTAATGCCGTAGGAACGTAAGCCGTTTTTATTTAAAGAATTAATGAGCGGATGAACTGTATTTACTGGGCTTGAGACTGTGTATTTAAAATCTAAATAATTAACGCCTAAACTTAAAATCATTTTAGTGTTAGAAATTACTGGAAAATTAGCCGAAAAACGAGTACCTGTATTATACTTTACATCTGCTGTATTGCCATAGTAAGAACCAATAGTGTCAATATCTATTGAGTTAGCCCCAACAAAATCAAAACCTATTGAAATTAATTTTGATGGGCTTAATCCTAATATTTTTTGAGAACAATACATTTTTGTTTTATTAGTAGAAGGGGCTTCATCCACATCGGCATACATCGAAAAATCTTCTTCCTCCGTTTTAGCTGTATCTACTGGTGTTTGACATAAAACAACAGATGACAAAAACATGGATATAAGTAAAATAATATGTTTCATAAAATTGATGTGATTTATAATTTATTTTGCTTTTATAATCACTCGTTTCCAAATATCTGTTCTTCCAAATAAAGAAACGCCAATATATCCTCTTACCTCCAATGTATTATCATCTTTTAAAGAAATATTGCAGTTATAAACATTTCCGTTTTCTGGGTCGTAAATCGTGCCGCCGTCATATTCTGATTTACCTTTGTAGGAAAATCCTAATAAATTATTATATCCTAATAAAGGAATTGTTCTTTTTGCTTCATCTGGGTTGTTTTTATCTACTTTTTTAGTTCCATCTGGATAAGTAGGTTCTTTTAACCAAACAATTTTTCCACCAAACTTATCTCCATATTTTGTTACTTTTACACGAGCCTTGCCACTACCTACTTCCCAAACACCAATTATTTTATCAGATTCTACTACTTCGGTTTGAGCTTTTGATATATTCATTACCAAGATGCTCATCATTAAAAAAAGGTATTTTTTCATGTTAGGTTAAATTTAATAAAGTGAATAATTGTTTATTTTAAAGTCACTCAATACTATGAGTTAATAACAAACATACTAAAAAGATGCCAAAAAATATATAAACATATCAATATATTTTCTCAAATAAATAACTTCTCATATCATATGACATTTCGGCAAAAAATATAAACTTATTTTTAACTCTTAAAACAACCTGTACCTTGAGAAATGTACATATATCTTAATAATTCAACAAATCGCCAATAGCTGCTTCTACTTTATCCGCATTTGGCAACATGGTTTTTTCTAAAATAGAATTTAAAGGAATCGCTGGTAAATTTTCTGCTCCAACAACTCTTACTGGCGCATCCAATTTTTTAAAGCAATTTTCAGAAATACGAGCCGCTATACTTTGTGAGAAACCATTAAATGCCGGTTCTTCCGTCAATACTAAACATTTACCATGCTTGCTAGCACTTGCAAAAATTAATTCCTCATCAATTGGAGAAATCGTTCTTAAATCAATAATCTCAATTTGTTGAGGAAATTTTTTGGCAGCACTCTTAGCCCAATAAACACCCATCCCATAAGTTACAACAGTTAAAGATTTTCCCTTAGCAATACATTCTTCAGAAGCTTCTTGCACTATCCTACCTTTACCAAATGGAATTACATAATCCTCATCAGGTTCAATTGTTTTAGCGTCTTCTGTTCCTTTAATTTTACTCCAGTATAATCCTTTATGTTCTAACATCACCACAGGATTTGGGTCATAAAAAGCAGATTTCATTAAACCTTTTAAATCAGCGCCCGTACTTGGGTACGCAATTTTAATTCCTTTTATATTTGCTAATACACTTTCTACAGAACTTGAATGGTATGGTCCGCCGCTACCATATGCTCCAATAGGCACACGAATAATACAACTCACTGGCCACTTACCATTACTTAAATAACAACTACGACTTACCTCGGTAAATAATTGATTTAAGCCAGGCCAAATATAATCGGCAAACTGAACTTCCACTATTGGTTTTAAACCAACCGCACTCATACCAACGGTACTGCCTATAATAAATGCTTCCTGAATTGGCGTATTAAATACGCGGTTATCTCCAAAAGTTTGTGCCAATGTAGCAGCCTCTCTAAATACACCACCTAAACGTTTTCCAACATCTTGTCCGTAAAGCAAAGCCTCTGGGTGCTTTTCCATAATTTCACGGATAGCAAATAAAGCACTATCTACCATAACGGTTTTCTCTTTGCCGCTTGGTGTTCTATTTCCTTTTTCTTCAGTAATAGGAGTTGGCGCAAAATCATGCAACATTAAATCTTCCGGACGAGGATCTTCTTCTAATAAAGCTTTTTGATATTCTGACTCTACAAATATTATTGAGTCTTCTTCAATTTTTTTTATTTCTAAAGCATCAACACCAGCAATAATTAATTGATTTCGCAAACGCGGCAATGGGTCTCTTTTAGCACATTCTTCCAAATCATCTCTATACCACTCTTTACGAACACCTGATGTATGATGGTTTAATAAAGGAACTTTAGCATGCACTAACATTGGTCGGCGTTCTTTACGAATAATATCTAAACACTCGTTAATCGTTTTATAAGATAAAATAAAATCAGTTCCATCAATCGTACGAGTTTCTAACCCTTTAAATCCTTTCGCATACTCTGTAATATCTTGTGAACGAATTTCGCGGGCATGCGCCGAAATATCCCATTCGTTATCTTGTACTAAATATAAAATCGGTAAGCTTTTTAAAGTCGCCATTTGAAATGCTTCTGCTACTTCACCTTCTGTACAACTTGCATCTCCTAATGAACAAACCGCAACTGGATTTAATCCTTTAAAATCTTGTTGTAAATTATTTAACTCTAAATATTGTAAGCCCATTGCCACGCCTGTTGTAGGAATAGCCTGCATTCCAGTAGCACTACTTTGGTGCGGAATTTTAGGCATATCATCTCTGCGTAAACTTGGGTGAGCATAATAGGTTCTCCCGCCAGAAAACGGATCGTTGCGTTTTGCTAATAATTGCAACATTAATTCAAACGGACTCATCCCAATACCTAACAAAATACTATCGTCGCGGTAATACGGACTCACAAAATCCTGTGGTAACAACTGCAAACCAAGCGCTAACTGAATAGCTTCATGTCCGCGCGATGTAGCGTGCACATACTTTGCTGTTACTTCTTTATTAGCCTCATAAAGCTCTGCCATAGATTTGGCAGTACACATTAAGGTGTAAGCTTTTTTAAGGGTTTCGAGAGATACTTTTTCTTTCACGGAAGTGGATTCTAAAATTGAAGTGGCCATGTAAATTTTATGTACTTAAATATATACCAAATGAATCTATAATTTAGTCTAATCTACTTGTCCTTTTTAATTAATATTTATTAAAAAAATCTTTCCATAGCTAATACTATGCAACGATTTTTTAAAATCATCTTGATTAAAAATCACATCGTATCTTCATCCTAAATCATAAATACATTTGGTATTAAATATATGAAATTTACTCTGGTTTAGCCAAGGAAATCGTCAGAAAAAATACGGAATTTGTCTAATTTTTAAAGGAAATGTAGGATTTTTTATGGCTGGCGTGAGTTTTAACCCTTCCAGTGTTATAACTAGCTTTGCTATAACGCTGGAAGGGTTTTCAAATACATCTATTTCTTTATTTTATAATAACTCCTTTTTTATCAATAAAAGGAATCATTTGAAAATTAGCTTCAATTATGGATTCTGGTAAAAAAACAAATTGTTTATCAAATAATTGATCGTTGATCGTAAAGCTAATCCAGTATTCATTACTGATTCCAAACACTTCTTTGGATACTGGTTCAATTATTTTATAATCTAAGGTTTGAATTTCTTCAAAATAATGGCGAAGTGTACTTGTTTTTTTCTTTACGTCATCAATCACACCATAACCGGTAGATGTAATCAAGACATTTTTTATGCTGTCTTCTTTAAAATTAAAAATATAAGCATTATACTCATCCAAACCTTCAAACTCTTGAACAATAGCGATGGCCACATCATATACTTCCGGAAATACTATATCTTTTATCATGATAGTTGCTGGGTCAAAAAAATTAATTACGAATAGATACAAATATACGAATCGGCACTCCACACCCAGATTCGTATATTCGTATTAAATTCGTAATCAAAAAAAACACATGAATAGTTCTTATATAAGTTTAATTAAATAATTTTCTTTTTTGCCTTTGCTTACCAATAAATATTTTCCGCCATTAAACGCATCTGCATTTATCATAGCATTTGCATCAGTAACTTTTGTTTTACTAATACTCAAAGCATTACCAGTTACCATTTTACGAGCCTCCGTTTTACTTGGAAACACGGGTGCTTTATCTACTAATAAATCAACAACGTTTATTCCGTCAACAACATCCGCTTTACTTACTTCAAAGGTATCAATACCACCTAACATTTTTTCGAAAGCATCTGGATTTAAATTAGAAACATCCTCGGCTTTCGATTTAAATAAAAATTCAGCAGTTTCAATCGCTTGTAAATAATCCGCTTCGTTATGAACTCTAATCGTAATTTCTTGTGCTAATGCTTTTTGTAAATGACGCTCGTGTGGAGCTGCTGCATGTTTTACCTCTAACTCTTCTATTTCTGCTTTAGAATGTAAAGTAAAAATTCTCACGTAGGTTTTCGCATCATCATCACTCACATTTAACCAAAATTGGTAAAATTTATAAGGCGATGTTTTATCTCTGTCTAACCAAATATTACCGCTTTCAGATTTTCCGAATTTAGTGCCGTCTGATTTTTTAATTAATTGAGTCGTTAATGCGTACGCTTCGCCACTTGCTTTACGACGAATAAATTCTGTGCCAGTAGTAATATTTCCCCACTGATCAGAACCACCCATTTGTATTTTACAATTACGTTCTTTCCACAAATAATAAAAATCATAGCCCTGAATTAACTGGTAACTAAATTCTGTAAACGACATTCCTGTATCGCCATTGATACGGTTCTTCACCGAATCTTTAGCCATCATGTAATTTACCGTAATGTGCTTTCCGGCATCACGAATAAAATCTAAAAACGAATAATTTTTAAACCAATCGTAATTGTTTACTAATTCTGCACTATTTGCACCGCAATTAAAATCTAAAAACTGACTTAATTGTTTTTTTATTCCTTCAACATTTTTATTTAATGTATCCGCATCTAATAAATTACGTTCAGCAGATTTTCCACTTGGATCTCCTACCATACCTGTAGCGCCACCAACCAATGCTAATGGTTTATGACCAGCTAATTGAAAACGCAACAAAGTCATGATTTGTGCTAAGCTACCTACATGCAAACTATCTGCTGTAGGATCGAAACCTATATATCCGGTAACAACTTCTTTGTTCAGTAATTCTTCCGTCCCAGGCATTACATCGTGCAAGATGCCGCGCCATTTTAATTCTTCTATAAAATTTGTTTTCATTGATTTATTTGAGATTCAAAAATAGAAATAATAAGTGATTTG
>JBKJPW010000004.1:0-6246 GCA_046594225.1 Bacteroidia bacterium | reverse complement strand
AGACTATTTGCAACAAGAATTAAACGATTGGGCAACTTATGGTGTAGAAGGTCATTTTTTAGCAAAAAATCCATGGTTGAGCTATCACGAAATTTTAACAGATAAAACAGCAAAAATTGTTGGTGCATTGCCAACTGAAGTAGTTGTAATGAATCAATTAACGGTTAATTTACATTTGTTAATGGTGTCCTTTTATCGCCCAACTAAACAACGCTACAAAATTTTATGTGAAGCAAAAGCTTTCCCAAGCGACCAATACGCTTTACAATCACAAGTAAAATTTCATGGCTTCTCTATTGATAATGCTTTAATTGAAATTGCGCCGCGTGAAGGTGAATACGAAGTTCGTCACGAAGATATTTACAAAGCTATTGAAGACAATAAAGATTCATTAGCGCTTATTATGATTGGTGGTGTGAATTATTTTAGCGGACAAGTATTTGACATGAAAGCTATTGTTGAAGCTGGGCATAAAGCAGGTGCTATTGTTGGTTTTGATTTAGCACACGGTGCAGGAAATTTAAAATTGCATTTACACGATTGGAATGTTGACTTCGCCGCATGGTGTTCTTATAAATATTTAAATGGTGGCCCGGGCTGTGTAGCTGGAGCATTTGTTCACGAACAACATCACAAAAATACCGACATGCCATTATTTGCAGGTTGGTGGGGGCATGATAAATCTACGCGTTTTAAAATGGATAGAGAATTTGTTCCTATTCAAACGGTTGAACGATGGCAATTGAGTAACGCACCTATTTTATCGATGGCTGCCTACAAAGCATCTTTAGATATGTTTGATGAAGTTGGTATGGATAAACTAAATGAAAAAAGTAAAGTACTGACTGAATATTTAGAATTTGTTGTTGGAGAGATCAACAAACAAAAAAATAATTGTTTAGAAATTATTACTCCTAAAGCCAACAGAGGTTGCCAAATTAGTATTGTGGCTCACGGACAAGGGAAAGCTTTATACAATAAGTTAATTGAAAATGGCGTAATCCCAGATTGGAGAGAGCCAAACGTCATTCGTTGTGCGCCTGTTCCCATGTATAATTCATTTGAAGATATTTACAGATTTGGTGAGATATTAACTCGTTTATTATAAGCCTCTGAAACATCAATAAAATATGGGAAAAGTAAAATTATTTTAAAATTATTTCTTTTGTTCAATTTTTTTAATTTACATTTGTCGCATCATAATGAAAAATTTAAACCAAATACATCATCATCATTCTACTACTGCACTGGTAAGTGGAGGTGTTGACGTTATTTTATAATTTATATAAAGTATTCTCATTCTCAAAGGCTTACCAATTGGTAAGCCTTTTTTATTTAAAAAAAACTAAAAATCAAACAAACAATGAAAACAAAACTAAAAATAGCCATTCAAAAATCAGGACGCTTAAGCGAGAGCTCACTAAAGCTTCTAAAAGAATGTGGTATTGATATTGATAACGGATTAAACAAATTAAAAGCAGAGGCATCTAACTTCCCTATTGAAGTATTCTTTTTAAGAGATGATGATATTCCTCAATACGTAGAAGACGGCGTAGCGGATATTGGCATTGTTGGTGAAAACGTATTGCTGGAGAAAAGCAAAAGTTTAAAAGTAGTAGACAAATTAGGTTTTGGTAAATGCCGTTTGTCGTTAGCTATTCCAAAAGACCAAACTTACAAGTCCATTAAAGATTTAAATGGAAAGAGAATTGCAACTACTTACTCTACAATTTTATCAAAGTATTTAAAATCTCAAAAAATCAAAGCAGAGATTCACGAAATTAGTGGCTCTGTAGAAATTGCTCCAAGCATTGGTCTCGCAGACGCGATTTGCGATTTAGTGAGTTCAGGAAGTACTTTATTTACAAATGGTTTAAAAGAAGTTGAAATTATTTTAAAATCAGAAGCCGTTTTAGTTACTAATAAAAAATTAGGGGCAGAGCAGCAAACTATTTTAGATAAATTGTTGTTTAGAATGAGTGCTGTTAGAAAAGCAAAAAACACTAAATACATTTTATTAAATGCACCAAACAATAAACTAGAAGCTATTTGCAAAATATTACCGGGCATGAAAAGCCCTACTATTTTACCTTTAGCAAACAAAGGTTGGAGCTCCATTCACTCTGTTGTGGAAGAAAATCAGTTTTGGGACATTATTGAAAAACTGAAAGCAGAAGGTGCTCAAGGTATTTTAGTAGTACCGATTGAAAAAATGATATTGTAAAATTATTCGCCCCCGAAGGGGTCGCATGTGAATAATAATATTGAAAACTACATACATCCGACCCCTTCGGGGTCGAATAAAAAATAAAACATGGAGCTACTAAAATATCCAAATAAAGAAACTTGGAAAAACATATTACAACGACCAGCCATTGATACAACTTCATTAGAGGCAACCGTTCAATCTGTATTATCAGACATTAAGCTAAACGGGCAATCTGCTGTAAAAAAATACACCTTACAATTTGACAAAGCAGAAATTGAAAATGTATTAGTAAGCGCGGATGAATTTTCGGCTGCTGAAAAATTAATTTCAGAAGAATTGAAACAAGCTATTAAATTAGCGAAAAAAAATATTGAAACGTTTCACTCTGCTCAAAAAGAAAATGTAAAAATAATTGAAACCATGCCTGGTGTAACATGCTGGAGAAAATCAATTGCCATACAAAAAGTAGGTTTATATATTCCTGGTGGAACAGCTCCATTATTCTCAACTATTTTAATGTTAGGCGTTCCTGCAAAATTAGCAGGTTGTGCAGAAATTATCTTATGTACACCACCCGATAGTAATGGGAATATCAATCCAGCCATTTTATATACTGCACAATTAATTGGCATTACAAAAGTGTTTAAAATTGGCGGAGTGCAAGCCATTGGTGCAATGGCTTATGGAACAGAAGTTGTACCTCAAGTTTATAAAATATTTGGCCCAGGAAACCAATACGTTACTTGCGCTAAACAATTAATAAATAAACAAGGTGTGGCTATAGACATGCCTGCGGGTCCTTCGGAAGTAGCTGTATTAGTTGATGAATCATGTGTTCCAGAATTTGTTGCTGCCGATTTATTATCACAAGCAGAACATGGTTCTGATTCGCAAGTGATTTTAGTTTCCACCAATGAAGACGTGATTAAATCTGTTCAAACAGAATTAGAAAATCAATTAGCTGTTTTACCAAGAAAAGAATTAGCCGCGAGTGCTTTAAATAACAGTAAAGCTATTTTAGTAAAAACAAATGCCGAAGCCATTGAATTACTAAACGAATATGCTCCCGAACATTTAATTATTGCTTGTAAAGATAATGAACAATTAGCAGAGCAAGTTGTAAATGCAGGCTCTGTATTTTTAGGAAATTACTCTTGTGAAAGTGCAGGCGATTATGCTTCGGGCACTAATCATACTTTGCCAACCAATGGATATGCCAAAGCATACAGTGGAGTTTCGTTAGATAGTTTCGTTAAGAAAATAACGTATCAAAAATTAACCAAAGAAGGGATAAATAATATTGGTTCAGCGATTGAATTAATGGCAGAAGCAGAAGGATTGCAAGCTCACAAAAATGCAGTAACTGTAAGATTAAATAGCAATAAATAAACATGTTTAAATTAGATAATATAACAAGAGAAAACATCAAATCACTTCAATCTTACAAAGTTTGGAGAGACGATTATTTAGATAACCCTGATGCCATATTTTTAGATAATTGTGAAAACAACTTTGGTTCTCCTATTGGTTTAGGTTACGAGCGATATCCTTCGTCATCTCACAATAAAGTCAAAGAAGCGATTGCTGCTTATAAAAATATAAATGCAAATCAAGTTACAATTGGAAACGGTAGTGATGAATTGATTGATTTATTAATTCGTTGTTTTTGCGAACCAAAACAAGATAATATTTTAATTTGCGAACCAACTTTTGGCATGTTTAAAGTATACGCCCAACTAAATAATGTAGAAGTTTTAAATGCTCCATTAAAACAAAATAGTTTTTTATTTGACGAACAGTTAATCTTAAAAACAACCAATTTAAGAACCAAGCTCATTTTTATTTGCACACCAAATAATCCTACTGGCACGTGTATTTCAATAGAACAGTTAAAAACAATAGCTTCAAATTTCAATGGAATTGTTGCAGTAGATGAAGCATATATTGACTTTTCGAATAAAGCATCAGCGCTATCATTAATTAATGAATTTGAAAATATCATTGTATTACAAACTTTTTCAAAAGCATGGGGGTTAGCTGCTTTAAGGGTAGGTGTTGGCTACAGCAATTCAAAAATCATTGAAATACTAAATAAAGTTCGACCGCCTTTTAATGTCAATTCTAATTCACAGGAATTAATACTTAAAGCCTTGAAAAAATCCACAATAAAAGATACTTTAGTAGAAAGCATTTTAAAACAAAAGCTATTTTTAGAAAATGAATTGCAACAATTACCTTTTGTGAAAAATATCGTAGAAAGTGATGCAAACTATTTTTTAATAGAAGTCTCAAATGCTACTAATATTTGTGATTATTTGCTCAAGCAAAACATTTTAATAAGCAATCGTTCTGGCTTATTAAATTGCGAAAACCATATTCGAATAAGTATTGGAACAGAATTAGAAAACAAAAAACTCATCAACACATTAAAACAATATAACTAACATGCAAAAAGTATTATTTATCGATAGAGATGGCACTTTAATTTGGGAACCACCTACAGACTTTCAAATTGATAGTTTTGAAAAATTTAAATTTTTACCTGGAGTAATTACTTGGTTGGGTAAAATTGTTAGAGAGTTAGATTATGAATTAGTAATGGTAACAAACCAAGATGGATTAGGAACAGACTCTTTTCCTGAAAATACGTTTTGGCCAGTTCATAATTTAATGACTGAGATACTAGCTAATGAAGGAATAACCTTTGAAGACCAATGCATTGATAGAACATTTGAAAAAGACAACCTGCCTACTAGAAAGCCAAATACGGGCATGTTAACCAAGTATGTAAATGGTGATTACGATTTAGAAAGCTCTTATGTAATTGGTGATAGAATAACAGATGTAAAGCTGGCGAAAAATTTAGGAAGTAAATCTATCTTCATTAAAAACTATGACAAAGAAACTGGCTTTGAGAATGAAATTGATAAAATAGTGGAAACATGGGAAGATATTTACAATTACCTAAAACTGCCTGAAAGAAAAATTAAACATGCAAGAGTAACTAAAGAAACATCTATTGAGATTGAATTAAATTTAGATGGTTCTGGAAATGCAAACATAAAAACAGGCTTGGCTTTTTTTGATCATATGTTAGAGCAAATTGCTAAACACGGAAATATTGACTTGTCTATAAATGCCAAAGGTGATTTACATATTGACGAACACCACACTATTGAAGATACTGCCATTACATTAGGAGAAGCTTTTGCTAAAGCAATAGGAGATAAAAGAGGAATTGAAAGATACGGATTTACTTTACCTATGGATGATTGTTTAGCACAAGTAGCTTTAGATTTTGGCGGCAGAAATTGGATTGAATGGGAGGCAGAATTTAAACGTGAAAAAATTGGAGATATGCCAACAGAAATGTTCTATCACTTTTTTAAATCATTTAGCGATGCTTCAAAATGCAATTTAAATATTAAGGCTGAAGGCCAAAATGAGCACCATAAAATAGAATCTATTTTTAAAGCTTTAGCAAAAAGTATAAAAATTGCTGTAAAAAGAGATGCGAATAACATGAGTTTACCAAGTACTAAAGGAGTCCTTTAAGGATTAAGTAATAAGAGGTAAGGAGAAAGGCTAAATAATTAAATAATATGGAAAAAAGTAACACATTTAAAGGATTAATAGTTTGGCAAAAAGCACATTTATTGGTATTATCAATTTATAAAGTGACTAAAAACTTTCCAAAAGATGAGGTTTATGCATTAACTAGTCAGGTTAGAAGAGCTTCTGTTTCTATAGCTGCAAATATTGCTGAAGGATATAAAAAGAAAACTATTCCAAATAAATTGAATTTTTTAAATATTTCAGAAGGTTCATTGGAAGAAGTAAAATACTACATTGTTCTTTCTAAAGATTTGGAATATATAAATGAAAATACTGCAAATGAACTTGATAATTTAGCGGATGAAGTTGGTCGTTTAATAAATGGATATTCTAAATCGGTATCAGTAAATAAAATTTAAGTGTATTACACATAGCCTTTCTCCTTAAAACTTACAACTTATACTTACCATGAACGTATCCAT
>JBKJPW010000190.1:0-17461 GCA_046594225.1 Bacteroidia bacterium | reverse complement strand
GCTTATCAACCATGGTTTTTAAGTATATGCGTTCCTATTAGTAGTTTTTTACAAAGTCCAGAGGCTAAACAATTATTAGCTAATAAACCAGTGATTACTATTATTAATTGTAGAAATATGTGGTTAGGTGCTCAGGAGAAAATGAAAAAACGTTTATTAGATGTTAAAGCTAATTTGGTAGGTAATATTACGTTTGTTGATAGATCATCTAATTTGGTAAGTTTAGTAACGGTATTAGCATTTGTACTAAAAGGTAAAAAGGAAAATTTCATGGGCATATTTCCTAAATATGGCGTTACCGATAAAGATTTAGAAAAAGCGCCTGAATTTGGAAATATTATTTTAAAAGCATTTGAAAGTAATCAATTACAAAGAATTCAACCCGAATTAAATTTTTCTGGAGCTATAGATATAAGAGGCAATTTATTATTAATGGAAGGAAGAGGAAAAGCTCTATTCCCATTATATGCCAATTATATTTCTAAAAAAGGAACACAGGGCAGCGAACAAAGAAGAACAAGGGTTCGTATTTTTGGCATTGTATTACCAACTGCAATTTTATTATTATCTCCCATTATTACAATTCTATCTCGCTTAGCACCTTTATTGGCAAAACAAAAATTTGATAAAGAAATTGCCTATTACTCTCAAAATACGTTAAGAGAAAAATAACGGAACGTTTTTTGTTTTATTTTTGACTATCAAATACCTCAACATGAAAAAAATACTTTATATCTCAATCGCGTTCATAGGATTATTTATTACATCCTGTGCCTCAAATAGTAAAGATGAAGACACTGTTGCTCCGTCTACTGATGCAAGAGATAAATATATAGCTCAGTGGGTTGTGACCGAAAACACCACGTCGTCGGGAACTAATACCCATACTGTAACTATTACCAAATCTACAACCAATTCCAACGAGATTATTCTTAACAATTTTTCTTCACTCCCTGTATCTGTAAGAGCATCCGTAAGTAATAATAATTTAACTATACCCTTCCAGCAAATGGGTAGTATTGGTTTTACTCAAGGATCTGGTGTTTATAATAGCTCAAACAGCATGTCGCTTGCGTATACAACCACAATTAGTACAAGTATTGATACTTGTACAGCAACTTACGCCAAATAAATTTCCAATTTTAAGTTAAAACATACCACTTACCAAGTCATTCTAACCACATCCAAAACGGATGTGGTTTCTTGTTTTAAGTCGGCATACTTTTACATTAGCAAACAATCTTGAGCGCGACAAGGAAAAGTTTGAAAGCAAAAAAAGTATAAACCTTATAAAATAAAAGTTATGAATATCTTAGGAAACAACTCCAGCAAATTAAACGAAGTAATTTTTGAAAACAGAAACAAAAATTATGGTGCTTATGCTATAAGACAAAGTTATAATGATTCAATAATGAAATCTTTAATCTGCTTAAGCAGTATGATTGCTCTAGTATTTGGGTCAGCCTTTGTGTACAACAAAGCAACCAAAGAGCCTTCAATCGAAAAATTAACTATCTTAAATGATCCTGCATTAGATCCTATTGAGTATACAACTAAAGTTGATATTACTCCAATTACAGAACCAGTGCAAAATACTGCGGCAGCTGCTACAGCTCCTGCGGGAGCAATTGCAACCGTCATTACAGATGATGCACCTGAACCAACAACTCCAACTAATTTAAGTACGCCTATTAGCGGTGTTGGAACAGAAACTGCAACTGGAGCATCTCCAGTGGGACCAGAAACATCTACTGTAACAAATATCTCTGTCGTTGCAACGCCATCTCCAATGATTACAGAAGTACTTGCATTTGCAGATGAGATGCCAGAATTTGAAGGTGGTGTTGTCGGCTTAATGAGATATGTGAAACAAAATATTTCTTACCCTTCGGTTGCACGAGAAATTGGTATTGAAGGAATCGTTTATGTATCATTTGTTGTAAACGAATCAGGTAATGTAGAAAGCGCCAAAGTAATGAAAGGTATTGGATATGGGTGTGATGAGGAAGTAATAAGAGTTGTTGGGAAAATGCCACGCTGGAAAAAAGCAGGAAGAAATGCAGGACATCCAGTTAAAGTAAGATTTAATATTCCTGTTGCATTTAAATTACAATAAACTTAACATAAAAAAGAAAACCCCATTTGCTAATTAGCAAATGGGGTTTTTATTGGTTAAATTATCTGTTAAGCATCAGGAGCTGCTTTTTCAATAATGTTTTTAGCTGAGTCAAACATTTTTTGGATGGCATCTTTACCTAAAGGTTCTCCATCGGCAGCAACTACATCTTCAAAAACGTAGTTATTGTTTCCGATTTTTTTAATTGAGTAAAAATGATACTCTGGTTTTGTAATAGCACTTTCCCACATAATAGTTAATGGCTCTTCAACCACAAACGATTTAAAAATATTAACGTCATTTGATTTGATATCGCTTTTTCTTAATTCAATATCTCCTGGATCTTCAGTAATTGAAATATGGAAGCCTTTTCCAACTTTAATTTCTAATGCTCCCCAGCTTTGTTCAACAACTTCTAATTTGGCAGCAGTAGTATCTGGCACAAAAATAGAGAACTGTTTTCCAAACTTACTTAAATCTAAGGCAACCATTCCAGCCGGCGCTTCAATGTTTTGTTTTGCTTCTTTACCGCCACAAGATGTAATTGCTAATGATAAAGCGAATGCTGATAATAGTGTAACTAATTTTTTCATGATTGTTTTTTTATTGTTGAACAAATATAATGTAAACACGCGTGTTACAAAAATATAAATGCCACTATTTTAGATAGTGGCATTTGAGTTGAAATAGAATGAAAAGACTTTAAACAAAAAACCACCCGCCAGTTGGCGGGGGGTTTTTATTACTTCTTCTTAGCTGCTGCTTTCTTAGGAGCTGCTTTTTTAGCTGCTTTCTTAGGAGCTGCTTTTTTTACTGCTTTCTTAGGAGCTGCTTTTTTTACTGCTTTTTTAGCTGCTTTTTTTGGAGCTGCTTTTTTTACCGCTTTTTTTGCTGCTTTCTTAGGAGCTGCTTTTTTAGTTGTTGCCATGGTTTTTTGTTTTTAAGATTTTTGTTACTACGAAGTAAATAAAATTATTAACGCTAACTAATTTCCAAGCAGTTATTTTATTAACATAAAATTGTTGAAATTGTTAATACCGAATTTTCATACTTCAGTTAAAATTAGCAATATGAAAAAATAAAACATCAAATAAAAAACAAATACTCTGTATGCATTAATTTTAAAGGTGTTTCGAGGTATCTAGTTTTTTATAAATTACTTTTACCTCTAAATATTTTTTCGAAAAACAGAAATTGAGATGAAAACATGAGGTGAAAAAAAATTAAATATTTTTTGAAAAAAGAAGAATCAACTCTTATTTCACAATCCATTCGTTTTCAATTTCCCAACCTGCTAATAATTTTATAGCCGTTGTATTTACAAAAATAGTTTCAGGTTGCTTGTTTAAAAAATAATCACCCATGTCGAAATGCCTGTTTTTATTAACATCTTCAACTATCTTAATAAAATAATTTCCAGGAATTAAATTTTTATAGGCAATTATTTTCTCTGAAGTAGAGGTTAAAGAAAATTCCACCAACCTTTCGTCCACTAATTGCTCTTTTTCATTTAATAGCATGATTATATAGTTTTCTTTCTTAGGAAAGAACAATTTCATGTTTAACTGAGCATAATCATCAATTAAAGTAGTTTTAAATTTATAAGTAATAGAATCATTGTTTCTTTCTGAATCGCCTATAAATAAGTCTTTATCAATAGTTAAAGTATAATTTGTTTCTGGTTTCAATTCAGCTTCTATTACAAACGAGGTGGTTAATTCGTTGCGAACAGATATATTGAAAGGTACGTTCTTAATAATCGTATCCATTTTTTCAATTAACTTGATTTTATCCTTATTTATAGTTTTAGGGTTAATCGGAAAAGATAATTCGAAGGAGGGGTTACTATAAAAAGGCAATACTGAACTGATATTAGATTTTAGTTCAAATTTTATGCTTTTGTTCTTATTAAGCTTATCTACTGCTATAGCAGGGAGTATCTTTATAGAGAGAGTATCTGTTTTTTTTGATTCATAGCTTACGAATGTTTCAAGAGTATCAAACTTCTGACTATAATATAACGTAAGAGTATCTTTTAATCTGTTTAATTTATAATTTACTAAACCTTTAGCTTTTACTTCTTTAATATCCGTTTGCGGTTTATTATATATAATATATGCTTTTCCATATTCTGGAGAAATTGATTTTTTGATAAAACTCTTACTTGGGATCTCCTTAAATATAGATAATGAAATAGCTTTAGCATCTTTTGGGCTAATCAATTCCTTTGTAAATGCAATTTGTTCTTCAGAACCATCATATAGTAGATTTTTATTTTGATCTTTAATGCCAACAATCTTAAACTTTGAATCTGGAAGGTAATTAAAACTAAAATTACCAGCGCCATCTGTTTTACTAATATATAATGGTTTGTCTTTATATATTATACTATCATTAGCATCAGCTTTATATAACCCAACTAAAACCTGAGCAGCTGGTTTTTTATCTTGAGCATATAAAATCTGTCCAGATAATTTTAAACTATCAATTGTTGAACCTGTGCTAAAAATATATTCAAAATTTTGCACCACATTAGATTCATTTAAATCTGTTACAGAATTTCCAAAAGCCATTTTATAGGTTGTGTTAGGTAAAAGTTCTTCATTAAAAGTGATTTTTAATTTTTTACCCGATGCCTGAATATCTGGCATCTCTTTAGTTTGAGGCGTGATAATAAACTGATTCGCCACATCCTTTAACACGATATACTCGTTAAATTGAACTTCAATCACTTTTGTACTAAAGTTCAAAGAAGCATTTTCGGGTTTATAAGATAAAGCCTTGGGCGACGTATCGTCTTTTTTGCCTCCAGTTAAAGGAGTTACTTGAGCACATTGTGCGCATAAAAAAAGAAGGCATATATATAGGAGTAGCTTTTGCAATTTTTTTATACAAAGAAAGCGATTTTTTGGAAAAGAATCTCCTTACTGACGTTTTGGCGTTAAAAACTTTTTGGCTTTTAATTTGCTTTCCAAAATGCAACAATTACATTTGTTTAACAAAAAAAACTTAACTCTATGTTTGACCAAAACGAATTTAAAAAATATGCTACAAAACATGTAGGTATTAATAGCTTAACTTACGATAGTTATGTATCTGCTATTACTCCAGGTATTAGAAACTTAACTCCAAATATTATTGAAGAAAGACAACTAAACGTTTCTGTGTTGGATGTATTCTCTCGATTAATGATGGATCGTATTATTTTTTTAGGAACAGGTATTAATGACCAAGTGGCTAATATTGTTCAAGCTCAATTATTATTTTTAGAGTCGGTAGATCCTAAAAAAGATATTCAAATCTACTTGAACTCTCCAGGAGGTTCAGTTTATGCAGGTTTAGGTATTTATGATACCATGCAAATTATTAAACCAGATGTTGCTACTATTTGTACAGGTATGGCTGCAAGCATGGGTGCTGTTTTACAATGTGCTGGTGCTAAAGGAAAACGTACAGCTTTAAAACATGCTCGTGTAATGATTCACCAACCATTAGGTGGTGCTGAAGGACAAGCATCTGATATTGAAATTACTGCTCGTGAAATTCAAAAATTGAAAAAGGAGTTGTATGAAATTATTGCTTTACATAGCGGACAAACTTATGAAAAAGTTTGGGCGGATAGTGATCGTGATTACTGGATGATTGCTCAAGAAGCAAAAGATTACGGCATGATTGATGAAGTTTTAATGAAAAAATAATTCTTAATTATTATTAACTAAAAAATCCCCTGTAAGCTTTACAGGGGATTTTTTAGTTGAAATACTTTGCGCTTCCAGTTTAGTCGATATGCAATCTAATAATCTGTATTTATTCTCACACTTCGAATCCCCGCCAGTGGTCGGGCAGGCTGCTCAGTGTGACTCCCGATAGCTATTGGGACGAACTGACAGACTCAACAATTAATTTTCAGCTACAACAATAATAAAATCCTCTTCATTAAATTTAACTGTGTTTGACTTATTCGGGTTAATCGTTACTCCAAAATGCTTGTCAGAATCTGCACTTAAAGAAGAAATTCTATATCCAATGGCTGTTTCATTTAATTGAGCAGCACTTTCCAATACTGTATAAAAATTAACTGACTGTCCTGTTTTCACATATCTACTTACTGGCTTCAAATAAATTTCAGAACCTTCTGCCTCAAATAATACATCGTATACCTTTTTCAAATCTTTGTTTTCGCTTAACTGGCTTAACATCAAACTAATTAAATTGTCACCAACAATAAAGTCATCTGCTTTTGCAACAACTCCTAATTCTCTGTTTCTAATGTCTAACATTTCAGATACAATGCTGTAATCTTTATTAGCTTTTTCGCTCAGATTACGTAAGTGCAATAAACAGATCAATGTTTTTGCATCACTTTCCTGAATATCTATGTCCATATAACTTAATAAGATAATATGATCATAAGTTTCAGTTTTTAAACTTACCAAAGTGCTTTTATCATTAATATCCCCTTTTTGAAATACAATTTTCATTTTACTCAAGCTTTGTTTCAAATCAGCAATTCCATCTGCCATATCAACACCATCTGCTACAATTAAAACCTCAGAACCTGCGGCCACATAATTATCCAACTCTTCAATAATTCTTGTTCCTCTATCATTCCATCCCAATATTAAAGTGCGTTCAATACTTGCCGGTTTATCCGCCATCCTGTTAAAGAAATTCTCTTGAATATCAAATTTTGTTTTTCCACTTAATACAACCGTATCATCATCTTCCGAAATAGCAATCACCGAATCACCTACATTAAATATGGTATGCATTGGAGGATTTATTAAGGCTTTTTCATCTTTTGTTAAAATACCAATTACTGTAGATTTATCATAAGCAAATAGTGTGTCCTTATATGTTTTACCGGCCAATTTTGGTTCTGATTGAAAATAAAGTTCGTCGCCATCAAATTGTAATAACTCACTATACACAACACTTAATCCTGATTGACGGCATGTTTGGGCCGTAATTCGTGAAATTAAATCGGCTGATAAAACAAAAACCGTTTCATCGTTACCAACTAAATCTGCAGCTTCCATATTTTTTGGATCTTTAATCTCTGCTACAATATTATAGGCTTCTTTTTTTCTGTTTTTTCCGTTGGTTAAAGCTAAAACCGATTTGATCACATAGGTGTCGGCATTAGCTTCATCATTTGCCAATACAATAATAGAACGCGCCTCATTTGGACTAACAACAGCAATATCCGATGATTCAAGCGGGCTACCGCTTCTGATAATTACCTTAGTGTTTTTAAAATTTTCGATCTTGCTTCTGATTTCATCTTCCATTTCTCCTTTATCTCTATCTGCTAAAATAACGATACTTGGTTTTTTTTGATTAGAATTTGCTTCAATGATTTCAAGAATAATAGAAAATACTTTTTCTGACCAGCCTAAAATTAAAGTATGATTTGTTTCTAAAACTCTTGAGCGCCCTTTTTTCAATTCATCCAGCTTCTCATCAATACCCGAAGAAATTGTACCAATCAAAATAGAGATCAAAAATATCCCCCCCAAAGTAGCGATAAAACGAACCGCGCGAAATGACCAACCTTCATCACCACCCATAGTTCCAGAATCCAATGTGGCCATTAAACTTTGCCAGGCGCCTTCAATAAATCCTAAATTTTCAGCATCTGGTTCAGGTGAACTTTTAATACCGAATGCCAAGATTAATAATCCTAATATCAATACCATAAATAAAGAAAAAATGGCTAACCATTTAATAACTCCTGCGGGACCTGCAGACATGGTATTCTCAAAATAATAGCGCGTTTTTTCGCTGAAAGTTGGCTTTTGCATAAAATAGTATTTAATGATTTATTAAGTAAAAATAGTTTTTTATCCGAAATTTCAAATAAGTTTTAACTTATAATTCAAAAAAACGATTTAGCTATTAATAATGAAACTCCTTAAAAACAATCCATTTATCATTAACGCGCTTAAGTAAAGCAAATGATTGACAATTGAAGGTTCCCGTATACGATTTTAATTGATACTGTTCCCAGAGTTTATAAAAGACAGGTTTTTTAAGGTCACGGAAAGCAACGGTAACATGAGGATGAAAACCTCGCATATCATCTGATTGGTTAAAAATATTTAAGTTTCGTTTAACGTGGTTCATTAATTGTTTTTGTAGTTCAAACAATTCAACTTGTTCTTCTACTTTAATAAAGATAACGCGAGGCTCAAAACAATCGTAGTTTTTGAACGAAACAGGAAAGGTTGTTTTAAACTTAAAAGAAGAAAGACAATCTATTAATTTACTTTCTTTATCTTCTTCAAATGAAAAAGGCATGTGAAGTGTAATGTGGCCTGGTGAATTCAAGGCTCCTTTAGAATTATAATTATCAGAGATAGATTGTTTTACATGCTGTATTTGAGATAGAAATGGTTCGGGAGGAACAATGGCCAAAAAATATTTTTGCAACATGTTAATTTACTTTTAAATAAAGACGGCCTTTGTCTATTGCAATTTGAATTATTGGTTAGTGCCTCCAGACGAGGCAGTTTCTACTTTTATCTCCCTTTCTGATGTTGAAGAAATAAAATTGCTATTTGATTCTGATTCTACTATAGTTTTTTCAACTTGATTTTTTTCTAACGTTTCAATATTTGAGTCTTCAGTAGTTGATTTTGCTTTTTTAAAAATGTTAAATATTTTCATACTATTTTGGATTTATTTAAAACAAATATAACAAAACTACATTTTTATACCAATAATTAAAACATCATCTACTTGTTCTTGCGTTCCTTTCCAATTATTAAACGTTAGCTCTAAAACTTCTTTTTGTTTACTTAATGGAGTGTTTTTTAAATTCAATAATAACTCATTTAGCGGTTTATATTTAAATTTTTTACCTTTTGGCCCACCAAACTGATCGGCATAACCATCCGAATATAAATACAATGCGTCGCCTTGCTTTAAATCAATTGTATGCAATTTAAACGATTCGTTTCTTTCTCCTTTGCCAACAGGCATTCTATCTTTTGCTAATTCTACTATTTCATTATCCCTTATTAAAATAGGTTCGTTATTGGCGGCAGCATAAGTTATTGTTCTCGACTCCGCTCGAACTGACAAATTTTTATCAATACATATTAAAATACCATCCATGCCGTCTTTTTGTCCTCCATCACTAATGGTTGAAATCAATCGCTCTCTTACATAATTAAATATTTCGTTTGGTTTAATAATGTTTTTCTCTTTAATGGCTTCGCTTAAAAATCCTATATTCAATAAACTCATAAAAGCGCCAGGAACACCATGGCCTGTACTGTCGCATATAGCTAAATAAAATTTATTATGATGCTCGGTAGCCCAGTAAAAATCGCCACTCACAATATCTTTTGGTTTAAAGAAAATAAAATTATTGGGAATGTGTTTTGTTACAAAATCCGAATTGGCAATCAAAGCGGTTTGAATTCGTTTTGCATAATGTATTGAGTCAAGCGTTTCTTTTTGATGTTCTTCTACTAATTCTTTTTGTTTTTGCAATTCCGATTTTTGCTCATGAATCAAATGGTTTTGTTTTTTAGTAACTTTAAATCGATTAAACATAAATGCGCCAAATAAGCCTACAAGTAAAATTCCTCCGTACAATGCAAAACGTTGTGTTTTTTCTTGTTTTAATTGGGCAGTAGTTACTTTCTTTTCTTCATAAACGCGCACGCTATCAGCCGCAGCTTTTTTCTCGTACTCATATTTCGTGTTTTGAGTTATTAATGCCTTTTGAGTATTGATGCTTTTTAAACTATCCCGCATGCCAATAAATAACTTATGCATTTGAAGTGCTTCTATTCCTTTATTTTGTTTTTCGTAAAGTTGATATAGGATTTTTGCAGCTCCTTGTATTTTTTCAGGAACACCAATATCTTGTCCAATTTTAAGTGCTTTTAATGCTGTGCTTTCCGCTTCTTTTGTTTTGCCCTGAATAAGGTAAATATTAGCAATACTTATTAAACATTGAGAAATTCCTCCTTGTTGACCTAACTCTGTTCTAATTACCAAACTCTTATTAAAATATGCCAAAGCTTTCTCTAGATCATTTTTTGTCTGGTAAATATTTCCCAGATTATTAAATACATAGCTCATGCTCCTTGCATCATTTAATTTTTGATACAATTCTAAACTTTTATTATATAAGTCTTCGGCTTTATCTAATTTTTTTTGTTTATAATAACATAAGCCCAAATTATTTAAGGAGGTGGCAATGCTATATGTGTCTCCCACTTTATTATTAATGTCCAGACTTTTCTGATGATAAATGATAGCCTCATTATACTCATCTTGTTTTTCATAAATTAAAGCAATATTATTAAGGCAATAAGCTGTGCCTGGCAAATCTGAAATTTCTTCCCTTATTTTTAAACTCCTTAAATAAAACTCTACCGATTCAGATATATTGCCTTGAGCATCGTATACATCACCCATAAAAAATAAAGCATTAGCAACTCCTTGTTGATCTTTTATAACTTTCGAAAGATCGAGCCCTTTGTTATAAAATTCAATTGCTTTCGAGTATTCGCCCGCTTGCTTATATAAATTTCCAATACAAACAAAACCCAATGAAGCTTCTACAAAATTATGGCTTTGGGAATGTGCTTTAATACATTTAAAATATGCCTCCACTCCTTTATCAAGATTACCTTCGTTACCAAGCAAAAAACCTATATTATTATAGGCAGCGGCCAGATATTCCAGAAACGCTTTTTTAAGCGCACCTTTTGGATTAGTACTTAAGTTCTTCTCCGCAATGTTTTTCATTTGGTTATTATAAGAAGGCCAAACCGCGTCATCCGATTCATTTTCGATCATCTGATTTAAAATGCCACAACGAGTAGTGTCGTTTTTTGCAATTTTTAAAGCATTTTTTAAAGAGTCAATTGCATTTGATTGAGAGAAAACCAAAGCGCTAAGAAAAAGAAAAAAAAGTAGAGCTGTTTTTGTCATAACTATATTTTTAGACCAATAACCAATACATCATCCACTTGTTCCTGATTGCCTTTCCACTCCATAAAGGCGTTGTTTAAAGCGTTGTACTGATCATCCATTCCTAAATGAGCATTCTCGATTAATAAGTCTTTGAATTTATTGTATTTAAATTTCTTTCCTTTTGGACCGCCAAACTGATCCGCATAACCATCTGTGTAAATATAAACGCAATCATCTTTTTGAAGTTGTATGACGTGATTGGTAAATACATCCGCAACACCGTTCTTATTATTTCCGATATAGGATTTGTCTGCCTTTATTTCAAACAAATCATTACCATAAAACACTTCTCTGTCGTTTTTTGGGGTGTAACTCGTTGCAATACCTTTTCTCAGAATCCACAAAGAATTGAAAACGCCTGCATATTCTAAGATTAGTGTTTTGTAATCAATGCAGCAAAGTGCCAAATCCATTCCATCTTTCACTGCATTTGGGTCGTATGATTGCCTTAATGTATCATTTACTTCTGTATCCAAATGCTGCAAAATATCAGCAGGGTTCGACATTTTTTTGTCTTGCGTTGCTTGATTTAATGATTTTAAACCTATCACACTCATCATAGCTCCAGGCACACCATGGCCAGTGCAGTCAACTGCAGCAAATAATACTTTGCCGTTTACTTCATCTACCCAATAAAAATCGCCGCTCACAATGTCTTTCGGTCTATAGAACACCATGCTTTTTGGTAATAGCGATTTTACTTTTCCGGCTGTTGGAATAATAGATAATTGTATTCTCAACGCATACCGGATACTATCGGTTATTTCTTGCTCTTTGTGCTTAAGTGCGGCAGTTCTTTCCTCAACAATACGTTCAAGCTCAGCTTTCGATTCTTTTAACCTCTTTGTATTAATTTTATACAACACAATAGAGCCAGCTGCAATAACCAAACAAATAATGGAAATAAGTGTAAGATTAATAGCAGAAATGGCCAATGAAGTATGTAAAACAAAGAGTGTCATATCAGGTTAATCCTTAGGAAATTTTATATTTGTATATAAAAATAAACAAATTTAGTTAAACACACATATTAAATACATCATGGCTGAAGATCTTCAGATTAAAGGAAATACCAAAGAAGAAAAGTATCAATTTATTTTACCACAAATAAAAGCACTAATAGAAGGAGAGCCTGATGCGATTGCTAATATGGCTAATATATGCGCCGCACTTAAATATGCATTTGATTTTTTTTGGGTAGGTTTTTATTTAGTAAAAGATAATCAATTAGTATTGGCGCCATTTCAAGGTCCTGTTGCTTGTACTCGCATCCATTTAGGAAAAGGTGTTTGCGGAACTGCATGGAAAAATAATGAAGTGATTATTGTGGATGATGTGGATACTTTCCCGGGGCATATTGCTTGTAGTTCATTATCCAAATCTGAAATTGTGTTGCCAATATATAATTCAAAAAAAGAAATTATTGGTGTATTGGATATAGATAGCGATAAATATGCAACATTTGATAAAACGGATGAATTATACTTGAACCAGGTTCTTAAACTATTAGAACAATAAATCTTAACGGAGATTTGTATATTATTATAAATTTCGTAATCTTTGATTAACACAATGAGTAAATAAAACAACTATGGAGATAACGCGCGTATTTGACATCTTAGAACTATATAAAACAACTTTCAAAAAAGATGATGTTTTATCTGCTAAAGAAAATAAGCAGTGGAAAAAACACAGTAGTGATGATTTGATTAATCATACAAACTCTGTTAGTTTTGGTTTATTATCACTTGGCTTAACAAATAAAGATAAAGTAGCCATTATCTCTAATAACCGACCAGAATGGAACTTTTGCGACTATGGTTGCCAACAAGCAAATATTGTAACTGTTCCTATTTTTCCTACAATTAGTAATACTGATTTGCAATTTATTTTAAATCACGGAGAAGTAACTACTATATTTATTTCCGATAAATCCATTTATGCCAAATTAATGGCCATCGAAAAAGACATTCCTAACGTGAAACATATTATCTGTTTTACACCTGTTGAAGGACTCATGTCTTTTGTTGATTTTTTGGAATTAGGAAAAAAGAATGCGCTACCTGAAAAATTAGCGGAAATTAAAAAATCTATTTTGCCGTCTGATCTTCTAACCATATTATATACATCAGGTACAACAGGTACTCCAAAAGGAGTTATGGTATCTCATCATAATTTAGTGTCTAATATTTTAGCGTGTCAAGGATTTGCTCCATTTAGCAGCACATGGAAAGCGCTAAGCTTTTTACCGCTCAATCATGTATACGAGCGTATGGTAAGTACCTTGTATTTATATAAAGGTATTTCTATTTATTATGCCGAAGGCCTGGAAACTATTGGAGATAATTTAAAAGAAATACAGCCTCAAATATTTGTTTCTGTGCCCCGTTTAATTGAACGTGTTTACGAAAAAATTACAGCCACTGGCGAAAAACTTACTGGTACTAAGCGTAAAATATTTGATTGGAGTATGCGCATTGCAAATCAATATGAGCTAAATAACAAAAACGGATTCTTCTATAAAATTCAACATAAAATAGCCGACAAGCTGGTTTACAGTAAATGGCGCGCTGCCGTTGGCGGAAAATTAGTATGTATTGCTTCGGGCGGAGCAGCGCTTAATCCAAAATTAGAACGCATTTTTTTATGCGCCAATATTGTTTGCTTACAAGGTTATGGCTTAACCGAAACTTGTGTTGTTGTTAGTGTAAATCGTTACGGAGAAGATAATATTCGTATTGGCACTTGTGGCCCGGTGATTGAAGGCGTAACGGTAAAAATTGCTGAAGAAGATGGAGAGATTTTAGTTAAAGGTCCAAATTTAATGCAAGGATATTTTAAAAACCCTGAGGCTACAGCAGAAGTCATGGATAGCGAAGGCTGGTTTCATACAGGCGATGTAGGTACTTTTGTAGAAGGTCGTTTCTTAAAAATTACGGATAGAAAAAAAGAGATTTTTAAAACCAGTTCAGGAAAATACATTGCTCCTTTAATGATTGAAAACAAAATTAAGGAATGTCGTTTTGTTGAACAAAGTATGGTGATTGGCGAAAACCAAAAATTTGCTTCTGCTATTATCGTTCCTTCGTTTGCAAATTTTAAAGAATACTGTAAAGATAAAGGCATTGCTTGGACAACCAATGAAGACATGAGTTCTCACGAAGATTTAAAAAAATTAATTAACGATCATGTGAAGGTGATGAATAAAACCTTAGCGCCTTACGAACAATTAAAACGTGTAGGGATTTTAAGTAAAGAGTGGAGCATTGAAGGTGGCGAATTAACTCCTAAAATGAGTTTGAAGCGTAAAATCATCAAAGAAAAAAACATGGATGCTATTAATAAAATTTTTGCTGTAGAGGACTAATAGTAAATGCACCCCATTTCTGAAAAATTAATTTCGTGGTACAAAAAAAACAAACGCGATTTGCCTTGGCGCAATATCAACGACCCTTATAAAATTTGGTTATCTGAAATTATTTTGCAGCAAACGCAGGTTATTCAAGGCTTAAACTATTATATTAAATTTACAGAAACCTTTCCAACAGTTATTGATTTAGCAAATGCTCCCGAAGACAAAGTAATGCGTTTATGGCAAGGATTGGGTTATTATTCTAGAGCACGCAATTTACATACGGCAGCTAAAACAATAAAAAAAAATCATAAAGGAAAATTTCCATCAACTTATGATTCAATAAAAGAATTAAAAGGAGTTGGAGATTATACCGCTGCTGCAGTATCATCATTTGCCTTTGGGTTGCCATATGCTGTTGTTGATGGCAACGTGTATCGCGTTTTATCTCGCTTATTTGATATTGATATACCTATCAACTCCACACAAGGCAAAAAAGAATTTCAATTATTAGCCAACGAATTATTAAACAAAAAACAACCCGCACTGCATAATAGTGCTATGATGGAATTTGGAGCTTTATGGTGTAAACCGCAAAATCCCAAATGTGAAGATTGTGGATTACAAGCGCAGTGTTTGGCCTTTCAAAATAACACAGTTAGTATCCGACCTGTTAAAGAAAACAGGATTAAGATAAAAAACAGATACCTGCATTACTTCATTTTTAATTATAAAAACAGTGTATATATTCAAAAACGAACGGCAAAAGATATCTGGCAAAACTTATATGAATTTTATTTAATAGAAACAGATAAGCCTGAAGAACCGAACGTTTTACTAAATAATAAAGTATTGAAAACCTTAGTTAATGATTTTAAAATAAATGCGATTACTCCTGTAAAAAAACACGTGTTATCTCATCAGCATTTATATGCTACCTTTTATGAATTAGAAATAAAAACTGCCCCATCAAGTAACGCTCTAATAAAGCTAAAACGCGAACATTTAATTAATTTTGGCTTACCTCAACTCATAAATAACTATTTAAATCAAATTATTAGATAATTTCTCATTGAGTGAACTGTAGTTTTCATTGAGTGAGAAATTTTAAATGAATTAAAAATATTTTACTTTTATGCAGAAGATATTATAAACCAAATTTCCAATGAAAAAAATTCTACTAATTTCATCAATCATTACGGTTGTTTCAATTGCTTATATTTCATCGCTAAATAATGCAAGTGCAAATTCGTCGGCTCCACCAAATGCAACAGCTGGAGCTCCATCAGATGCAGGAGGGGCAACCTGTACAAATTGCCATGCTGGAACAGCAACACAAACAACTGGCGTTATTTCTTCTAATATCCCAGGCTCTGGATATATTGGAGGAACAACCTATAGTGTTTCAGTTACTATGTCTGGCTCTTCTGCTTATGGTTTTGAATTAACTCCTCAAACAGCTACCTCAAACGTTGGTTTAGGAACATGGATTGCTGGTGTAGGAACAGGCATTTCTGGTAAATATATTAAACATGCCGGGAAAAAAACAGGAGCTAGTGCTGTTTGGACTTTTTCATGGACTGCTCCAACAACAGCAACATCGGTTACATTTTATGGTTCCTTTAATTACTCTAATAATAATGGCGGTACCAGCGGAGATATTATTAAAACATCTTCCGTTACTTACTTAGCAAATACTACTGGAATTGAAGATTACAGTGTATCAAAAAATCTTATCGCTGTGTTTCCAAATCCTACAACAGAGATATTACATATTACATCAACCGAATTGTTTGAAAAAGGATTTGTCTATTCTATAGATGGGAAATTAATTAAAGTCTTATCTGAACAAGAATTATTATCAAAAACTATCTCAGTGATTGATTTTAACACAGGCATTTACTACCTACAGGTATCTTCAAATGAAAAAAATCTGGTAGCTAAATTTTCGAAAAACTAATATTTCTTTTTAAAGCAATAAAAGTACTTTTTTATTAAAAAAATGGTACTTTTATTGCTATTATTTAAAAAAAGTTGATTTAAATGAAAATACTTTCCATTTCAGTAATAGCAATTGGGTTCATTGCTTTAGCATCTTGCACAAAAGATATAGGAGCAAATCCTGACTTACTTCCAAAAACAGCAGAATACTGCGACACAATTACTTTCGCAAAACATATTGAACCTATTTTCACTAATCAGTGCGTTACTTGTCATTTTACAGGTGGTCAGGTTCCTGATTTATCTAACTATGCTTTAATAAAAACTCAAGTTGATGGCGGCAGAATTAAGGCTCGCGTTTTAGATCAAAACCCTTCACCTATGCCACAAGGCGGTTCGCTTACTCAGCCAGAACTAGACTTAGTAAAATGTTGGTTAGACGCTGGTGCTCCTAATAATTAATAATAAAAACAAAAACTATGATAAAATTAATGACAACGGCCTTATTTATTACCGTTTTAACAGTTAGCGCAACCGCACAATTATATAGAGGAAAAGCAGATGCTACTTCTATTTCTTTTTTCTCTAAATCACCTTTAGAGGATATTGATGCTACTAGTAAAAAAGTAACCGTAGTGATGAAAACTACTACTAACGATATTCAATTTGCAGTTCCAATGATTAGCTTCAAATTTCCTAAGCCATTGATGGAAGAGCATTTTAATGAAAATTATGTAGAGTCTACTAAATTTCCTGCATGTACTTTTAAAGGAAAAATAAATGAAACCATAGATTTTACTAAAGATGGCGAACATAAAGTAACTGTAAAAGGCACGATGGATTTACATGGTGTTACTAAAGAAGTAGAATCTACAGGAACGATTACTGTTAAAGGAACAGATATTATAGTGGCATCCACTTTTAAAATTAAAATAGCTGATTACAATATTAAGGTTCCATCTTTATATGTTCAAAACATTGCCGAAATAGTTGATGTAAAAGTAAACGCTACTCTTGAACCTTTTACCAAAAAATAATTTTAAACTCATCTTCTC
>JBKJPW010000178.1:0-3912 GCA_046594225.1 Bacteroidia bacterium | reverse complement strand
TAGTTAAGATTATAATTGTATTAACATTTCGCTCCTATGGAGCTTGTATTATTTTTGGTTTAGTTTTATTACAAACATAATGCTCCTAACGGAGCAAAATTCTTGTCTCGGAGAGGCTATATGTTTGTAATAAATTCATGTTGAACAAATTAAAGCTCCGTAGGAGCGACATGTTTCCTTAATTGAATAACATTGATCGAGCGTAGTCGAGAATAATTATTACATCTCGACTAAGTTCGACGTGACAAAGGCTGATTATTATTTACTGTGAACCGAATCTGAAACCCAGCGTTTGTTTTGACACAGAAACTCCTATTACTAAATGTTTCACATCATCAAACGTTAAGCTTGTTAAATCTTCCGGTTTACGTTCGTTACTAGGAATAGAAGCCATTCTTAAATTTTGTTTCATCACACATTCTCCAACGGTTTGTCTGACAGTACGTGCATTACCAAAGAATTTATCTTTAGCTGATAATAATGTACTGAAATAAGAATTCAAATGAGTCAACGCTTCAGTATTAGGAACTAATTCTTCTTTCTTAAATAAATTTTGAGCAATTACTAGTAACTGATCGCTAGTATAATCCACAAAATGATAGGTTTTATCAAAACGAGATTTTAATCCTGGATTCATCTCTACAAACTTGTACATGTTATCAGGATAGCCAGCTACTATAACACCAAATTGTCCACGCTTATCTTCCATATTTTTTAAAATCACTTCAATGGCTTCTTTTCCAAAACCATTTGGCCCATCTTCTGCTAAAGCATAAGCTTCATCTATAAATAAAACACCGCCCATGGCAGCATCTATTTTTTCTTTAGTTTTAATAGCTGTTTGTCCTATATAGCCTGCAATTAAACCTTCTCTATCCACTTCAACAACATGTCCTCTTTCTAATAAACCTAATGATTTATAAATTTTACCAATAATACGCGCTAATGTTGTTTTACCTGTTCCAGGATTACCAGTAAATACAGAGTGTAACGAAAATTTATTAATGACATCTTTTCCAGTTTCGTTATAAAAGCGAATCAATTTCACTAACTCATTAACGTCTTGTTTGATATTATCCATTCCCACTAAAACATTTAATTCTGCTAAAGCCAGACTTAATTCTTTTTCGTTAACAGAAAGCTTCAATTTTTTCTTTTCGTTAGTTACAAATACATTCTTCAAATCAGATAAAGTTATCGTAGATAAATCTTCTTTTGTTAATGCGTCCATGTTTGTAGATTTCATTAAACGAATACCCATATCTTGCTTTGCTTCTTCAATCACCGCATTTACAAAACGAGCATTACCAAAGCTATTATCACGTCTTCTATATGCATCTGTTAATTGTTCTTGTAAATAAAATTGTGCATCTGTTGCAATAGTTAATTGTTTTTGCTCAGCAGCATATTGTGCAATTTGGTATAACTCATCAGGCATATAATCTTCGAAATGAAAATAATCAGAGAATCGAGACTTCAATCCGGGATTACTATCTATAAAAATAGTCATCTCCTTGGGGTAACCAGCTACAATAACAGCAATATCACCCTTTCCATCACTCATTTCTTTTAACAACACCTCTATTACTTCTTTCCCAAAATCCTTACTATCATCTCCACTTCTTGCCAAAGAATAAGCTTCATCAATAAATAAAATACCACCACGCGCTTCATCAATGGCCTTTTTAACTTTAGGGGCTGTTTGTCCAATATATTCTCCTACCAAAACAGAACGATCTACTTCATAAACGTGACCTTTGCTTAATAAGCCCATTTTTTGATAAATTTTCCCTAACTTTTTTACAACGGTTGTTTTGCCTGTTCCCGGATTACCAGTAAACACAGAATGCAAAGAAATAACAGAACCATCATCAAAACCTTTTTCTTTACGAAGTTTTGTGAAGTTTAGGTAAGTAATGTTTTCGTGAATACTTTTTTTAACGCTTTCTAATCCAATTAAAGCATCCACTTCTTGTAATAACTCTTCTAATGATTTTTCGGGGGCAACAACAATATTGCCAGTAACACCTGTCGTACTTACGCTATTTACAGCAATAGTTTGATCGATACTGCTGATTAACGTTAGCTCACCTTCTTCTTCACTATCTTTACATTCAAACGTTACGGCACCAATTAAAGCATCCATGAAAACGATTTCTAAAGCATATTTATCGTCTTTCCAAGTACCTGCAACATTGCTACCCCAACCTAAATCTAAAGTATAGGTATAATCTTTTTTATTAGAATCGATATACCCTGTTTTTACCTGATGTGCTTTATGTTGACCAGCATCGTCAACATAATTTAAAAATATCTCATAATTAAAGGCGACATTAGTTTGTGTTTTTATTTTTATTTCGGCCCAAACGTATTGTGTTGTATTTTTATTGAAGGTTTTTAAATATTTACGCTGACGCTGGTTCCATCCATCAATATCTCCATGAAATAATTTGACATGCTCAATACTAAAATAGGGATTAGAATTTTTGGTTACTAAGCCAACCTCTTCGATAAAAAAACGTTGTGTACCAACAACTTCTCCATCAATTAAAGCAACCCATTGGTAAGTACCTTTTTTCCAGAAAGTATCAGGTGTTGGAGTTCCCCAACCGTCGCGCACATATACAATATTATCTTCTTTACTTACTTTAAGTTCAGAATCTAATGTGCAAATAATAACATTACCAGTTGTTACAACTTCTTCGCAACGCACACTCACTTTTGCTGTCCAATCTTCTTCATCAAATAATTTATTGAATAAAGCTAATTCAAAACGCAAATAGGTAGTTTCTGCTTTATCAAATATGTTACGATAACGCTTGGTAGAATTTGCCATCCATTCATCGGATGAATAGACAAATAAATTTTTGAATTTAAAACGTTTTTCCATTATGAAAAATTAATCTATTACTGTTTTTATTTTCCTAAATTAAGTTGCCACTTCCAAGCACTTAACATCATTTCATCTATTCCATTTTTAGGACTCCAACCTAATTCTTGTTTAGCAAAATTATTATTAGCATATATTTTAATCACATCACCCTGTCGGCGTGGGCCAACCTTATAATTAAATTTTTGTTCAGTCACTTTTTCAAATGCTTTAATAACTTCAAATACGGTTACGCCGTTTCCTGTACCTAAATTAAAAACAGAGGCATTTGTTTTTTGCTTATTATTAATAATATAGTTCATTGCCTTTACATGCGCATCAGCAATATCGCTTACATGAATATAATCTCTAACACAAGAACCATCAGGCGTATCATAATCATCTCCAAATACTGTTAATGGAGGCAAAATACCAACGGCGCTTTGAGTAATAAAAGGCACTAAATTATTTGGTTTATCTTTAGATAACTCTCCATTTAAACCAGAATTATGTGCGCCGACAGGATTAAAGTAACGTAATAAAACCGCTTTAAACTTAGGATTACTTTTAACATAATTAATTAAAATATCTTCGCCAATCTGTTTGGTATGGGCATACGGAGATTCTGCTTTTGAGAAAGGAGTATCTTCGGTAACAGGTAATTTATCTACATTACCATATACAGAACAAGAAGAAGAAAAAATAAAATTATTAATATCATGTTTTTCAGAAACCTTTAAAAGATTTACTAATGATTCTAAATTATTATGATAATAAGTTAAAGGAGCACTGACAGAATCACCAACGGCTTTAAAAGCAGCGAAGTGGATAATACCAATTGGATTTTTCACTGAACTTAAAGCTAATTCAAGAGCTTCTAAATTACAGATATCTACATTTAAATTTTTAACTCGTTTTCCAGTAATGGCTTCAATTCTATCAAAAGTATCTACAGTTGAATTTGAAAAATTATCAATTGAGACTACTGAAAAGTCTGTTTGTTGCAATAGTTCTATTATTGTATGAGAACCAATGTAGCCTGC
>JBKJPW010000173.1:0-3876 GCA_046594225.1 Bacteroidia bacterium | reverse complement strand
GCGGCAACTGCTTCTCCTACTGTAAATTTACCTGGTACTTATGTGCTAACCGTTACTGCTGCTAATGGTTGTGCGGCTACTGCAAATACTGCTATTACTCAAAATACTACAACACCTTCACCTACTGCTACTAACTCTTCTACATTAACTTGTTCAACAACTACTGCTGTTTTAACTGGTGGTGGAGGCGGAACTTATTCTTGGTCAGGACCTGGCATTACAGCTGGTGCGGCAACTGCTTCTCCTACTGTAAATTTACCTGGTACTTATGTGCTAACCGTTACAGCTGCTAATAGTTGTACCGCTACTGCCAATACTGCTATTACTCAAAATACATCTACACCTTCAGTAGCTGGGGCAAATACAGGATCATTAAATTGTACTGTATTAACCGTAAATGCAAGTGCTACTACTTCTACAACGCCTGTTTCTTATATTTGGTCAGGGCCTAGTATTACAGGTGGTGTAACAACGGGAACGATTTCTTTAAATCAACCAGGTACTTATAGCTATACGGTGACTAATACATCTAACGGATGTTCAGCTACTGGCTCTCAAGCTATTACACAAAATACTACAGCTCCATCAGTAACTGGTGCAAATACAGGGTCTTTAAATTGTAATGTGTTAACTGTTAATGCGAGTGCATCCACTGCTACAACTCCGGTTTCTTACAACTGGTCGGGTCCTGGCATTACAGCTGGTGCAACAACGGGAACGATTTCTTTAAATCAACCAGGTACTTACAACTATACGGTGACTAATACAGCTAATGGATGTTTAACAACAGGTACTCAAGCAATAACTCAAAACACTACAGCTCCTACTCTTACTGTTTCTGGAACACAAACAATTACTTGTGCTTCTCCAACAGTTTCAGTTTCTGGTTCTTCAACACCATCTACTTGTACTCCAGTATGGACCGGAGGAGCTTGTGCAGGAGCAACAACATTTACAGCCTCAGCGTGTTCTCCAAATACTTACACACTGACAGTTACGAATCCATTTAACAACTGTACAAATTCAGGAACCGTTTCTGTTGTTCCAAGTATTGGAACACCAGTTGTTACTGCTTCAAATTCAGGATCGCTTACTTGTTCAACAACAACTGCTCAGATTTCTGCAACAACAACAATGACTCCCGTTTCTTATAACTGGTCTGGTCCGGGTGCTATTTCAGGAGGAACTTCAAACACAACAGGAACAGTAACCGTAGGAGGAACTTATCAATGTGTTGTTACCAATACTTTAACAGGTTGTGCATCAACAATTACAACATTTGTTCCTACCAATACAACAGGAGTAGCTGCAAGTATTGCTCCAACAACTTCAATAACTTGTTCCACAACTTCAATAACACTTAATGCGTCTCCAAATAGCTCTCATACTTTTAGCTGGACGCCCGCATCAGGTTTATCAGGCACATCTGTAGCAACTCCTACAATTACTCAAGGTGCTACGTATTCTGTGGTTATTACTAATACGATTA
Source organism: Bacteroidia bacterium (assembly GCA_046594225.1). Classification (GTDB taxonomy): domain Bacteria; phylum Bacteroidota; class Bacteroidia; order B-17B0; family Aurantibacillaceae; genus UBA4416. Next base: position 2,387 of record JBKJPW010000173.1, on the reverse strand, counting down.
ATGGCTGTACGGGAAATGCAAATATTACTGTAGCATCAAATACGGTTATACCAGTAGTTAATATTGCGTCTCCATCAGTAACAACAACATGTTCTAACCCTACTGCAACGATTGTTGCATCTGCAACTCCATCAACAAATGTTACTTATAGTTGGACTGCTCCAGGTAGTGGGTCTTTAAACACTTATACTGTTTCAAATCCTGTAGCTAGTGGAAGCGGCATATTTACTGTAGTTGTAACAAATTCAGTATCTGGCTGTGCTTCTTCATTAACACAAAACACAGTAGAAGTTATTCCTGATTTAGCAATACCTATGATTTCTCTATCAGCTAATTCAGTTTCTATAACTTGTTCAAATCCAACACCTAGTGTATCTATTACAACTACTGCGTCTCCTGTAAGTTATAGCTGGAGTCCAACATCTGGTATTGTTTCAGGAACACAAACAACTGCTACTCCATCATTTAGTGCGGCAGGTTCTTATAGTGTTGTTGTCACTAATACAACAAGTGGATGTTCTACAAGCACTTCAGGAAATATTGTAAATGTGACTTTAGATAATACAACACCATCTGTATCCTTATCGTCTTCTGGAAATAACGGAACATTAACGTGTTTAACAACATCTATTTCGGTAACTCCAACAGTAACTCCAAGTACCAATATGACTTATTCTTGGTCGCCAAGTGCTGGTATTTCAACTCCTGTAAATCAAGCTAATGCCACATTTACAGCAGCAGGCATCTATACGCTAGCTATTACAAATACAGTTACTGGTTGTGTAACAACTTTGACCAATACAGCCAATTCATTTAGTGTAATTGCAAATAATACTGCCCCAACATTTACTTTAGGAACTGCTAATTCGGTAACCGCTACTTGTGCGGTACCTAATGTAACATTATCAGCATCAAGTAATGCAGATCCAAATTCAACTTATACATGGATTACGCCTACTTCGAGTACTATAACAGGTAACCCTATTGTAAATTCAACTCCAGGTATTTATACCGTAGCTGTTACTAATACTGTGAATGGTTGTAGTTCTGCTGCTGCCTCTCAAAATACCGTTGAAGTAATTGCCGATTCTGGTATACCAAATGTTACTTTATCTTCAAACTCTGTTTCTATTACTTGTTCAAATCCAACGCCAAGTGTATCTATTACTACTACAGCTTCTCCTGTAAGTTATAACTGGAGTCCAACATCTGGCATTGTTTCAGGAACAGAAACAACAGCAACGCCGTCTTTCACTGCCGCAGGTTCTTATAGCGTTATTGTAACCAATACTGTTAGTGGATGTGCAACCGGTATTGCTGGCAATGTAGTTGATGTTAGTTTAGATAACACAACGCCATCTGTATCATTATCGTCTGCTGGGAATAACGGAACATTAACATGTTTAACAACGTCCATTTCTGTAACTCCAACAGTAACTCCAAGTTCTAACATGACTTATTCTTGGTCACCCAGTACTGGTATTTCAACTCCTGTAAATCAAGCTAATGCTACATTTACAGCCGCAGGCATCTATACGTTAGCTATTACAAACACAGTTACTGGTTGTGTAACAACATTAACAAATACAGCCAATTCATTTACTGTAGTATCAAACAATACTCCTCCAACGTTTATTTTAGGCACTGCTAATTCGGTAACAACAACATGTGCTGCTCCTAACGCTACTTTATCCGGCTCTAGTGACGCTGACCCTAATTCAACATATACTTGGATTACGCCTACTTCAAGTACCATAACAGGTAACCCTATCGTTACTTCAACAATAGGTATTTATTCGGTTACTATAACTAATACAGTAAATGGATGTAATTCTTCTTCTGTTTCACAAGCAACCGTTGAAGTAATTGCTGACGCTGGAATTCCTAGCATTACATTATCTACAAATTCTGTTTCTATTACTTGTTCTAATCCAACTCCAAGTGTATCTATTACTACTACAACATCTCCTGTAAGTTATAGTTGGAGTCCAACAACTGGTATTGTTTCAGGAACAGAAACAACTGCAACTCCATCATTTACTGCCGCAGGTTCATATAGTGTTATTGTAACTAATACTTCTAGCGGATGTGCTACAACTATTAGCGGAAATGTTGTAACCGTAACTTTAGATAATACTGTTCCTGTTATCACTTTATCAACTTCTATTAATAGTGATGTGATTGACTGTAATAATCCATCAGTGATTGTTACTCCAACTATTAACATAACTCCTAGTTCTAATTTAACTTATACTTGGACTGGTGGACCGGGACTTTCTACTCCTGCTAACCAGGCTAATGCTACTTTTACTGCATCTGGCATTTATACTTTAGCAGTTACTAATACATTAACAGGCTGTGTGTCTACAAGCACAAATTCAGCTAAT
>JBKJPW010000041.1:0-5132 GCA_046594225.1 Bacteroidia bacterium | reverse complement strand
CCGTAACTCAGCAACCATGTAATAACGATGGACTTTACGCTGTAACGGTAACAGGATTAACTGCACCCGTTAGTTATACCTACTATATAGGTATGAACACAGTAGTTCATACTGGTATAAATTCTTTAACAGATCAATTAGTTGGTTTTTCAGCGTCAGACTGGGGCTCTATCTATTGTTATGCAAGTGATGGTGTAAATATGGTCAATGTATATAGTAATTATAGTTTCCCATTTTATGTAAGTGCAAGTTCTTCTCCGGCTATCTGTCCTTCAACCACCGGAACATTAACTGCTTCAACTTTTTCTGGAACACCAGGTCCTTTTAATTATACTTGGACAAATATGAATACAGGGTTAAGTTATTTTGGAAACAATATACCAGCACCTGTTGGTACTTACAGTCTTATTGCAACAGATCAACTTACCGGTTGTGTAGTTCAACTTGCTGATACAGCAACTACTATTAGCCAACAATCAAATATTAATCTTACCTATACTTCAACAACAGCTAATTGTACAAATGGTACAGCAAGTGTTACAGTATCCGGCGGCACACCTCCCTACAGTTATCAGTGGAATACGGGCGCTAACACTACATCTATAAATAATTTAATACAAGGCATATACACTGCTACTGTTACAGATGCTCAAGGATGTATGAATAATTACAGTTGGGGAGAATATGTTTATCAGGCAATTAATATTAGTGTAAATTCTTCAATTACAAATGCAACTTGTATTCAAAATAATGGAAGTGCTATTGGTTTTGGTTCTGGTGGTACTCCTCCTTATAATTATCTATGGAGTAATGGCCAATCGAGCCAAACAATTTCCGGATTAACTGGCAATACTTATTATACTTTAGTTGTAAATGATGCTAATGGTTGTATTGGAAATGGTGGAGCATTTATAAGTTCAACAACACCTATTAATGTTACTTATACTGCAAGTCCAAGTTCATGCACAGCTCCAACAGGTTCTGCTTCTTTAACTATTATGGGGGGGACTGCGCCTTATACAACAGTATGGAATACTTTTTCAGGCACTACAACTAATACTTCTTTATCAGGAGTAACTCATGGTCAGTATGCTTTTACAGTAACCGATGCAGTGGGTTGTGTACAAACAGGTATTGTAAACATCTTACCGGTTAGCACTATTAATGCTAATTTAGGAACAACCGCAGTGGTTTGCCCTGCAAATTTAGGAACTGTATTTTCTAACGTTAGTGGAACCAATCCTCCTTTTACTTATAACTGGAGTAATGGATCGACAGCAACTCAAATTAACAACGTGCCATTAGGTGGTTACTCCTGTTTAATTACTGATGCAGTTGGTTGTTCGGTAACAAAATATGCAAGTTTGTATGCAAGTAGTCCTATTAATATTGGATTAACTGCGTCGCAAGCCAGTTGTATATTCACTGCAGATGGAAGTGTTATTGCTAATGCTACTGGAGGAACTGCGCCATACGTTTATAATTGGAGTAATGGGCAAACAGGAACTACAGCAACAAATTTGCCTTATGGAAACGTTTTTGTTTCAGTAACAGATGCAAATGGATGTACAAATAATAACTATACTTATGTGACTTATAATGCCGCTAACAATTCTTGTTACTGTACTATAACTGGCAAAGTGTATGCAGATGCAAATAGTAACTGTACAATAGATGGTGGCGAAACAGGAATTCATAACATTATGATTCATTGCTCTGGCATTGGTTATGCTTTTACAGATGCTAATGGAAATTATAGCTTCCAAGTACCAAGTGGAACATATACTTTATCTGAAACTGTTAACACAACATATCCTTTAGCAATTTGTCAAAATAATGCGCAAGTACAAACTGTAACTGCAAGTTCGGGTTGCGTTAGTTCTGTTAACTTTGCAAACAATGTATTACCTATCCATGATTTACATATTATAACTACATCGTACCTTCCTCCAATTCCTGGTAATTTATATAATCAGCTAGTAATTATTGAAAACAATGGAACTTTGCAAGAGTCAGGTATTCAAATAGGTTATGTAAATGACGGACAATTAGGAGCTTTTACGCAAAGCCCAAATTTATTTACACAATTAGACGCAGTAAATTATCCAAATTGGTATAGTGTGCAGTCAGGATTTACTTCCTTAACTCCTGGAACTTCGGATGTAATAAATACGACTTACAATACACCAACAAATATTCCTTTAGGAACTTTAGTCAATTTTTATGATTCAACTGCTCATGCAGCACCCATTAATACAACATGGTTAACTGACAACAAACCTTGGAATAACGTACAAAATTATCAGCAAAATGTTATTGGTTCTTATGACCCTAATTTTAAAGAAGTAAGTCCGATAGGAAACGGCCCGCAAGGTTATATTGCTTCTAAAGATTCTTTATTAAGTTATGTCATCCATTTTCAAAACGAAGGAACTTATTTTGCTCAAAATATTTCGGTAGTTGATTCGTTGGATTCAGACTTAGATTGGACTACTTTACACCCAGGTTATTCTGATCATAATTACACAACTACTGTTAGCGAAAGTGGTATTATCACTTTTAAATTTGCAAACATTAATTTGCCTTGGAAATCTCAGTATGGCGATTTAATGAGTTCTGGATTGGTAACTTATACTATCAAACGTAAACGTAATGTAGCCCAAGGAACTCAATTTAAAAACACAGCAGCTATTTATTTTGATTATAACGCACCAATTATAACTAATACAACTGTTAATACATTAAATGATGTATTAGCATCTGTTGAAGAAAAAACAAAAATTGATAATAGTGATGTAGTATTATATCCAAATCCTGCTTCTGATAATTTAAATATTGTGATTAATTCTAAAAACAACAATAAAGGAATAGTGAACGTTCTCGATATCACAGGTAAAGTAATGAGCTCTCAGGATATTACTTTAGAAATTGGTAAAAATGTGATTTCACAAAACACAATTGATTTATCTTCTGGTATTTATTTTGTACAAGTAAAGTGTAACGAATCATTTGTCACTAAAAAGTTAGTAGTTATTAAATAATTAGAAAAATTACACATTTAACAGCGCTTTCATTGATTTGTAAGCGCTGTTTTTTTGTGCTATAATTTTCTTATTTTTAGAAAAATTTATTATCATGAAACAACTCTTTATATTTTGCCTACTTCTTATTCAACTCTCATTAGTTTCTCAAACTATTAACGAAGCTTGGGTAAAAGAACATTACACTAAAAAAGAGTATAGTATAATTATGCGCGATGGTGCCAAATTATTTACAGCAGTGTACGCTCCAAAAAATAACGCAGAAAAGCATCCCTTCTTGATGATTCGTACACCTTATTCTTGTGCGCCTTATGGAGAAGATAAATTTCAAAACCGTTTATGGAATTTTCATTGGAGAGAATATTTAAAAGAAGGTTATATTATTGTGTTTCAAGATGTACGCGGAAGATGGATGAGTGAAGGAACATTTATGGATGTGCGCCCGTTTAATCCTAATAAAAAAAACAAAACTTCGACAGGCTCAGTTGCCGCAGATATTGATGAAGCGAGTGATACTTACGATGCCGTTGATTGGTTAGTGAAAAACATTCCTAATAATAACGGAAACGTTGGTGTATTTGGAACTTCTTATCCAGGATTTTATTCTACTATGGCAGCGTTAAGTGGTCATCCTGCAATTAAAGCAGTGAGTCCGCAAGCGCCGGTAACAGAGTGGTTCAAAGGAGATGATTTTCATCACAACGGCGCATTTATGTTATGCGATGCCTTTAATTTTTATTCTGGATTTGGACAACCTCGTCCTAAACCAACGACAGTTGGACCAAAAGAATTTGAGCATTATACCAATGATATTTACAAATATTATTTAGAAGTGGGAGCCATTAAAAATTTTACAAAATTAATGGGCGATAGCATTTTGTTTTGGAAAGATTTAATGAATCATCCAAACTATGATGCGTGGTGGAAAGAACGTGATGCTCGTGTTGGTTGCAAAAATGTGAAGCCAGCCATGCTAACGGTTGGAGGTTTGTTTGATGCCGAAGATTGTTATGGCGCTTGGCGTTTGTATGAATCTATTGAAAAACAAAGCCCTACAACCAATAATAAAATTGTGATGGGCCCTTGGTTTCATGGTGGTTGGAGTAAAGGTGATGGAAGTTTTTTAGGAAATGTTCGTTTTGGCAGTAAGACGTCTGAATACTTTCAAAACAATATTGAAATTCCTTTTTTTAATTACCATTTAAAAGGAAAAGGCAATATTGATAAATTGGCGGAAGCATCTATTTTCTTTACCGGAGAAAATAATTGGCGAAGTTTAGCAACTTGGCCTCCAAAAGAAATTGTGAATACACCTATTTATTTTAACGATAACGCTACACTATCTTTTAATAAATCAAATTCACAAAACAGCTCAACTAATTACATCAGTGATCCCTCAAAACCGGTTCCGTTTACAGAAGATGTATTAGAAGGTCGTTCAAGAGAATACATGACAGATGATCAACGTTTCGCAAGTAGAAGAACGGATGTGATTACGTTTAAAACTCCTGTTTTAGAAAATGATTTGACCTTAGCGGGAACTTTAACAGCTGATTTAAAAGTTGCTATATCAACTACTGATGCTGATTTTGTAGTAAAAATAATTGATGTATTTCCTGATGGATTTGTTTACGATTCCTTAGTGTATTCATCTAATCAAGATAACAATTACATCATGGATGGATATGAAATGTTAGTTCGCGGGGAAATTATGCGAGGACGTTATAGAAACAGTTTTGAGAAACCAGAAGCTTTTGAACCGAATAAAGTAACTACTGTAAAATTCGATTTACCAGATATTGCCCACACTTTTAAAAAAGGACATCGTTTAATGATACAGGTTCAAAGTACGTGGTTTCCTTTGTCTGATAGAAACCCACAACAGTTTGTAGACATTTATCACTGCGATGATAAAGATTTTATTAAATCAGAAATTAAATTATTTCATGATACAACAAATGCATCGAGTGTTATTTTGCCCGTGTTGAAGTAAGTCAATCTTTATGAGAGGTAGCATGAAAACTACAATTTCTCAAAAGCAATCTCAAAAGCTTTAATTGTTTTATCGATATCTTCTTGGGTATGAGCTTC
>JBKJPW010000141.1:0-31288 GCA_046594225.1 Bacteroidia bacterium | reverse complement strand
TGCTAATAACTGTATTCATACTAATACCTATTCAATTGCTCAACCTACGGCCGCTTTAGCTGCTTCTGCAACTTCTACTGCGGTGTCTTGTTTTGCTGGTAGTAATGGAATGGCTTCTGTAAGTGTAACTGGTGGCACAACTCCTTATAACTATAACTGGATGCCCATGGCTGTAAACAGTATGACTGTTGGAGGATTATCAGTTGGAACCTATAGTGTTAACATTACTGATTCGAAGAATTGTACTACCTCTACAACCGTTACGGTTACGCAACCTTTACAAGCCTTATCGGCAAACGCTAACAGTGTGCCAACGAGTTGTTCGGGAGGTTCAGATGGAACAGCCACTGTTACTGCGATTGGCGGAACAGCAGGCTATACTTATTCATGGTCACCAAGTGGTGGTAACGGCCAGTCGGCATCAGCATTATTACCAGGAACTTATATTATCACTGTGAGTGATGTAAATGGTTGTCAAACCAATGTATCAGTTAATGTATCATCACCAACTCCGGTAACAGGCAGTCTTATACCTATTGACGCTGCGTGTGGTTTAGCTAATGGCTCAATTTCTTCTCAAGTATCTGGAGGAGTTGGTCCGTATACATACACTTGGAGTCCTATTCCATCGAGTGCTTCTTCGATTAGCGGCTTATTACCAAATACCTACACACTCTCTGTTAGCGATTCCTATAATTGTATCTTAACATTAACTACTACTCTGGTTAATATTGCTGGCCCTACACTTACTGTAACTTCTATTCAAAATGATTCGTGTTTTGGAGGAAGTAATGGCTCTGCAACCATTAATATAAGTCAGGGAACATTGCCTTATACAACAAACTGGTTACCATTTGGAGGTAATACAACTACTGCTTCGCAATTAACAGCTGGAACTTATACAGCTAATGTTACAGATGGAAGAGGTTGTTTAAGTTCTATTACCGCAATCATTAATGAACCTACTCCTGTATCTATTACTATAAATACTGTCATTAATGTTTCCTGCTTCAATGGTAGTGATGGATCAATCACTATTAACGCTTCTGGTGGCACACCTTCTTATACATATTCATGGTCTCCATCAGGAACTGGACCAACTAATGATAGTTTAGCAGTGGGCTCTTACACGGTTAAAGCTACCGATTCACATTTTTGCACATCTGTTATTTCAATAAATGTTACACAACCAACGCTTCTCACTTCTACAATCAGTAGTGTTGTAAACCCGATTTGTTTCAATGGTACAGGCAACACATCAGCTACTGTAACGGGTGGTACCGCTCCTTATACTTATTCCTGGACAACTAATCCATCACAAAGCGGAAGTACTGCAATGAATATTGTCAGTGGCACATACACCGTATTTATAGAAGACGCTAACGGCTGCTCCGCATCAAATACTGTAACTTTAACACAGCCAACACAGGTTATTACCAATGCTGGTTTAAATGATACTATTTGTTTAAGTTTATCAGGAGCAGTTACGGCTTCTGCTACAGGCGGTTCGGGAGGCTATTACTATGCATGGCAGCCAGGAGGAACAATCAATGCAGGTACCTTAACCATAAATCCTGCTATTGCCACCACAAATTATACTGTAGTAGCTTTTGACCAAAACGGATGTGCTGGAATTGCCGATACAGTGAGAGCGGTTGTTTACAGCTTAACTGCTGCTACCATTGATGCTATTGCTTTAAGTCCAATTTGTCAGGGTCAGGGAACAACAATTTATGCAACTGCTGCGGGAATTACTGGACCTTTAACCTATACATGGAATAATGGGCTAGGCAGTGGACCAGGTGCCTTTGTAACTATACCAACTCAACCAACAACTTATATTGTTACTGTGAGTAATTCATGCGGAGCATCTATTGTAGATTCTGTGCGAGTTGATTTTATTCCACCGCCAACAATGAATGTTGTATCCAGCAATACTTTGACTTGTATTCCAACATCTTTAACTTTTATTGATAATTCTACAACCGGTAATGCTAGTGATCCAATTACAAACTGGAGTTGGAATTTTGGGGATGGCACAACATCTACAACGCAAAATCCAATCCATATTTATACAACACCGGGAACATATTCAGTGAGTTTAACAGTGTCAACTAATGGTGGATGTACTAACAATACCAATTTAACTCCCATTGTAATATATGCACATCCTTATCCAAATGCAGCCTTTACTGTTAATCAGTTTGTATTTAACTTACCTTACGACGAATTAATTTGTACAAATCAGTCAACCGGTGCAACAATTTATAATTGGAGTTTTGGTGATGGAGGTACTTCAACAGCTACAAACCCTAACTATACTTATTCAACCGTTGGTTTTTATGATATTCAGTTAATTGCAACCTCTCAGTATGGTTGTTCTGATACGGCAACAGTAAGAGTGTCTACAGATGCTGATGTAGTGTTTCCAAATGCATTTACACCAAATACTGATGGGCCTAGTGGTGGTTATTATATTCCTGGTAATCTGGATAATGACATTTTCTTCCCTTACACTTCGGGTGTAGTAGAATTTAAATTTCAGATATTTAATAGATGGGGTGAATTAATTTTTGAAACAGAGGATATAAAACAAGGTTGGGACGGATATTATAGAGATAAAATATGTCAACTTGGTGTATATGTATGGAAAGCATATATTAAATTAAATAATGGTAAGGAATTTAACAAAACAGGCGATGTTACCTTGCTTAGATAAAATTATATGTTCAATAAAATAAAAATAGCGGTTATACTTTTCTTATTTCAAGCAACACTTATGGTTGGGCAAGACATGCAGTTTACTCAGTTTTATGCTTCACCTTTATATTTAAATCCTGCATTTACAGGTGCTAATGTTTGTTCAAGAGCAAGTTTAGTTTATAGAAATCAATGGCCTGGAATAAAAAAAACTTATCAATCTTATTTATTATCCTTAGATCATTACATGGAAAAACAAAACGTTGGTATTGGATTACAATGTGGCGTAGACCAAGCAGGAACTGGAGGACTAAGAACAACGATCATTAATCCATCTGTTGCTTATGAAACTAAAATAAATAAAACAGTATCTGTGAGATTTGGTTTGCAGCCTGGTGTAACCATTAAAAGTATTCAATTTGATAAACTATTGTTTGGAGATCAAATAGCAAGGGGTGGTAATACGGGTGCGAGTTCTTTGGCTACTGTTGAATCTCCAACTCAAAGCAGAGCTTTTTTTGATCTTGGGGCAGGTGCAATTATTTATAATTCAAATTATTGGTTCGGTACGTCTTTCTTTCATTTAACAAAACCAAATGAATCTCTATATTCAAATGGAGAACCTTCAACTTTACCAATAAAGTATAGTTTTCATGGGGGGGGCAAATTTTTATTAAACGAAGATGAAAAAGATCCTGATTTAAAAAAATCGATGTCAGTTGTAATGCATTATAGAGGTCAAGGGGAGTTTGATCAATTTGATATAGGTGCTTATTACAGTCAATTTGGATTTAGTGCTGGAATTTGGTACAGAGGTATTCCTGGATTAAAATCATATAAGCCAGGATATAGAAATGATGATGCGGTAGCAACGGTTATTGGTTTTCAAAAAGAACGTTTTAATATTGGCTATAGTTACGATTTAACCATTTCTCAACTTCATAAATTAAGTAATGGTGCTCATGAAATAACACTTTCTTATCAATTATGTAAACGAAAAACAAAAAAAAGAAGAGTGTTGGTTTCCTGTCCTAAGTTTTAAAGAACAGATTGCAGATTTATTCTTTAATAAATTTTTGATTAATAATACCTTCAGAAGTTTTAATAGAAATAAAATAAATTCCATTAGCCATCATATTATTAAATGATAATTCAAATATGTTGGATTGTTTTTCTGACAATTTAAAATCAATCACATTTCCTAATACATCATACAGGGTTATAAATTCCGGATTTTGATTTAAGCTGAAACTAATATAATCTTTTACAGGGTTTGGAAACAATTTAAAATTTGTTGCGCTTACCAATTCATTAACGTTTACATTTGTCCCATTCATTAAATTATGCGCGGCACACATATTAGGAATTCCCCAACCATATAAATTATCCGGATTTGATGATTTGGATGCAGTTGATCTTAATGCTTGCAAAATTTCCATATTTGTTTTAGTAGGATTTGCTTGCCATAAACAAGCTACTGCTCCAGCTAAAATAGGTGTTGCATATGAAGTTCCATTTCCATTACTAAATAATCCATTTGAGTTACATACATAAGAACCTTGACCCATTGAACTTAAATCAGGTTTAATACGTCCGTCAGACGTTGGTCCTACCGAACTAAAGTATGCGTACACTCCTGCCGAATTTACTGCACCAACCGTACAAATACTATCTGCATCAGCAGGCACTCCAATATAATTCCAAGCACCACCGCCTTCGTTACCAGCAGCATTTAAAACAAATATCCCTTTACGAGCAGCCATTGTTGCAGCAATAGATGCTACTGCGGTTCTTCCATCTAAATCAGCATATACGTGATTTTGAGATGCATTATCAAAGGTAGTATATCCTAAAGATGTTGTTGTGATATCAGCACCAACACTATCAGCAAACTCCGCCGCTACTACCCAATTATTTTCTTCAATAATCTTTTCGGTTGCTGCTTCCTCAGAACGTATCAACCAATAACTTGCTTTTGGTGCGGTACCAATTAATTGTCCAGGAGTATTACCTGCCATTAAAGATAAAACATTAGCGCCATGTAAATAATCTTCATAAACAGATGTATTTCCTTGAACGTAGTCTCTTGTTCCTAAAATTCTTCCTTCTGTTCTTAACGAATCAAAAACAGCATTTACGTCTGCATTTTCATAACCAGCATCAATAACCGCAATCACCATACCCTGACCTCTATAACCTTCATTATGCATGCAGTCAGCACCTATTTGATTAGCCTGAGTAAATGATGGTCCATAATTATAGGAAGTAACATTAGTTTGTTTTTTTACGGAAGGAGCTGTAACCGTTTCAGATAATTCTTCTTCTGATTTTGTTTTAAGATATTTGCCAACTGGAGCTGAACTTAATACACAAGTTAAACTATTAATGGCCGTTAATTGAGTAGCATTATTAACAATAACAATAGCTGCATTCATCCATTTTGAACGTTGAAAAACTTGGGCGCCAGTTCCATTAACCTGATTGATATAAGTTTGATTAACTGGAATATCAGTCATATCTATTGCTATACCTTGATTAGTTCTTCTGGCAATAGAACGAGATGTTAAATAAGCACTAGGATTTCCAATAGTATAAGGAGATCCATTTTTATCGGTAAACTTTACCCAATATTTAGCAGGAAATTGAGCAGATAATTCGAGAGTAACTGCAAATAAAAGGCAAGAAAAAATAATTGTTTTAATTTTATTCATATCCATGAGTAACATAAATTAGTTTGTATATAACACCGCTAGTGATTCTTTGTTCAACAGGAATACCAGCTATAACAACATTTGATCGCAAATCTTTTATTTCGCGATAAACCATTCCAACATCTTTAGCATATTTCTCTATATAATATTCGCGATGAATTTGATTGCCTTTATCACTTTTTTGAATAACCATTAAAACATTATCAAATGAAGAACCGTTAATGGTTTCTGCCCTATCCGTATAACTATATTTATAGTCCCATTCACCAATTGTATTGTTTGCATTTCCGTTCCATAAAGATTCTTCCTTAACTGGAAAAATTAATTTAGTAAAACGTATATCCTCTTCTACTATTTCCAAGGTAGTTGATGTTCTTATATAACTCCAAACATCTTTAACCATCCAAGGCATATTGTCATAGCTAACAGTATCATTATATTTTTTAATATAACGTACCAATTTAATTGCACTTCTACCTTGATTATCAATATAAATTTCTTCTAGTTTCTCTTTAATACGATACTTATAATAAGTAGTATCATTTTTAAAATCATCATAAACTGTAGAATCTACATCGTATATCACATATTTACCTATCGTTTTGGGCGCATAATCATAGCCAACATCTGGTGGATCTTCAATCTTTTTTTTGCAAGAAATAAGGGCAAAAAACACTAAAAAAGTTAGTATATAATTGATTTTTGACATATTTAAAATTACTAATAATTTATAGTATAAACAATATAAAAATAAGCTTAAATTCGTCCAAAATAAACTTCTTATGGCAGATTTCTCAAAACACAAATTCGGTACAAAAGCTATACATGCTGGAGCTGATCCAGATCCATCTACTGGTGCTATCATGACACCAATTTTTCAAACATCTACTTATGTTCAAGAATCTCCTGGAACTAATAAAGGATATGGATATGCCCGTGGCAAAAACCCTACACGTGAAGCATTACAAAAAAACATTGCTGCATTAGAAAACGGTAAACACTGTGTTTGCTTTAGTTCTGGCATGGGTGCTACTGATGCCGTAATGCGTATGTTACGCCCAGGCGATGAAGTAATTACGGGCGATGATTTGTATGGTGGTTCTTACCGAATGTTTACTAAAATATATGAGAACTATGGTATTAAATTCCACTTTATTAATTTAACAGATGCTAATAATATTTCGAAATATATCAATGCGAATACAAAGTTAATTTGGGCTGAAACTCCCACTAACCCAACTATGCAAATTATTGACATTGAGGCTTGTGCTAAAATAGCAAAAGCAAACAAGTTAATTTTAGCAGTGGATAATACCTTTGCTTCACCCTATTTGCAAAATCCTTTGGCTTTGGGAGCGGATATTGTTATGCATTCCGTTACAAAATACTTAGGCGGACATAGCGATGTGGTTATGGGCGCATTAATAACTAATGATGATAAATTACACGAGCAAATTTATTTTATATTAAATAGCTGTGGCGCAAACCCTGGTCCAATGGACTGCTTTTTAGTGATGCGCGGTATTAAAACCTTGCATTTGCGTATGGAGCGCCATTGCTTTAATGGACGCAAAATTGCCGAGTTCTTAAAAACTCATCCTCGTATCGAAAAAATTTACTGGCCAGGTTTTACGGATCATCCAAATCATGAGATTGCAAAAAAACAAATGCGCGATTTTGGCGGTATGATTTCAATTGTATTAAAAGGTGCTTCATTAGAAGATACTTTTAAAATAGCTTCTTCATTTAAAGTATTTTCTTTAGCTGAATCATTAGGGGGAGTTGAGTCTTTAATTAACCATCCCGTAACTATGACTCATGCTTCTATTCCTAAAGCAGAAAGAGATAAAGCTGGTGTAGTGGATAATTTGTTACGCTTAAGTGTTGGAGTTGAAGACGTAGAAGATTTAATTGAAGATTTAAAACAAGCTTTAAAATAATGTGATAATGAGACGATGTGGCAATCGAACAATTAACTTGCTGCCACATTAACTCATTGTCAAATTGAATATGAGTTTCTTTACGCAATTTTTTAAAGCCATAGGCAATTGTTTTAAAGGTTTTTCTTTAATCTTTGAAAAAGGTTTATGGCCTTATTTGTTTTATCCTGTATTAGTTTGGTTATTGATGTGGGTTGGTAGTATTTGGTTATTTGCATCCGTTGCCCAACAAATAGCTAACTACTTTAGTGAGTTACTAAATTTCGAACATATTCCTGACAGTGGTTCTTGGTTATCATTTGCTAAACCATTTTTAACTGGCTACTTCAGTCTTATACTAACTTGGGTTATAAAAATTGTGTTTTGGTTTGTATCAAGTACCTTTAGCAAATACATCGTTTTAATTTTCTTATCTCCCCTATTTGCTTTATTATCCGAATCGGTTGAACAAAAAATAAATGGCAACAATTATCCTTTTAATTTTAATCAACTTTTAAAAGATATTGGTCGGGGTATTTTAATGAGTTTACGCAATATGTTATTGGAATATGTAATTATTGCTATTTGTTTTATTACAACTTTGGTTTTTGCACCATTAATTGTTGTCACTGGACCTTTACTAATTATAGTATCTTGGTATTTCTTAGGCTTTACAATGATGGATTATAATTTCGAACGTCATAAAATGAGCATCTCACAAAGTGTACAATTTGCCAGAAAAAACAAAGGTTTAATTTGTGGAATTGGCTTAGTATATTCTTTATTCATGATTCTACCTTTATTTTTAGGCATTATGCTTGCCCCATTATTAGCCGTTGTGGGAGCTACTATTAGTTTTTTAGAACTAAAACAAAAAGAAATTGTTATTTAAATAATGAAACACTCCGTATCCATAGTCAACTATTATAACACCACGCCCTTTTTATATGGCATCAATCATTCTAATTTTCACTCACAAATAAATTTAGAATTAGATATACCTAGTGTGTGTGCGCAAAAAATAAAAAATAAACAAGTAGAAATTGGCTTGGTGCCAGTAGCTATATTACCCGAATTGGATTCGTACCATATCATTACCGATTATTGCATTGGCGCAGTTGGAAAAGTAGACAGTGTAAAACTATTTTCTAAAAAACCATTAGACGAATTAACTCATGTGTTATTAGATTACCAATCCAAAACATCTATTACTTTAGTGCAGGTACTTAACAAACATTTTTGGAAAAAAAATATTCAATTTATAAATGCTACTGAAGGTTTTGAAAAACAAATTAATGATACTACCGGTGCCGTTATTATTGGCGATAGAACTTTTGGATTAACTGAACATCCCTATCAATACGATTTGGCTGAAGAATGGCAAAAATATACTGGTTTGCCTTTTGTGTTTGCCTGTTGGGTTAGTAATATAAAATTGAATCCTGAATTTATTATTGAATTTAATAAAGCCTTAAAGTTTGGTATTGATCATATTAAAGAAGCGGTGATAGAAAAACCTAATCACACAAAAGGCTTTAACGCTTACGATTATTTGAAAAATAAAATATCCTATAGTTTGGATAGTGATAAGCAAAAAGCTCTAACAAAGTTTTTAGAATTAATGAAGTAATTATCCTGCCGCCCGTTTCAATCTATCATTAATAGCTAATCCTAAACCTTGCTCTGGAAGTAATTTTGTAATAATAATATCTACATCTGCTTCGTCCAATTCTCGCAAAAACGAAAACAAATTGATGGCTGCTTCTTGATAGTTTTTTGTAACAGATAAATTTTTCACTAAAGCAGTTGTGTGTAAATTGGGTTCATTACCAAAAACAATGACTCCTATTTTTTTATCAAACCACTTAGCTTGTAGTTCGTTGAAATTGCCTATATATACTGGCTTTTTAGGAGCATAATGGCTTTTTAATTGTCCAGGTGCTTTTGGATTACTCGATTGATTTAATTGGATAGATACTTTTCCTACAAGCTTTTCAATCTCATCAATGGATAAACCGCCTAAACGGTAAATAATAACTTCTCCATTTTCTTCTCCTACAATAGTAGATTCTAAACCAACAGTACAATTTCCTCCATCTAAAATATAGGGGATTTTAGACCCCAATTGTTTCTCAACATGCTTTGCTGATGTGGGACTTATGTATCCAAAAGGATTGGCACTTGGCGCTGCTAAAGGAAAATTTAATTGAGCTAATAATTCTAAAGTTAAAGGATGATTAGGAATTCTCACTCCCGCTCTATCTAAACCAGATGTCACTAAATTTGGAATAATTTCTTTTTTAGGAAGTAAAAGAGTCAATGGTCCTGGCCAAAACGTTTCTGCTAGTTTTAATAAAGCCGGATGAATATCCGTTACAAAATCATACACTTTTTCTAAACTATGTGTATGGATAATTAAAGGATCAAATGTTGGGCGTTCTTTTGCTTCAAAAATTTTAGCAACTGCAATAGGATTTAAAGCATTGGCAGCCAATCCATAAACTGTTTCAGTTGGAATTGCCACTAATTCATCATTTTCAAGATAATCCTTTGCTTTTAATATGTCTTTTCCTATTTCTGCCACATGGCAAATATAGGTGTTTACTACAATTTTAACCACATAGACATATAGTTTTAGAACAAATAGAGTTGAGTTTATAGATGTAAGCTTCGCTTTTCCATATAGCAAACTATGTTTAAAGACTAGTTTTCTATCCTGTTCCTACTACTATTTTTTTCTATGTGTCTATGTGGTTTTGTTCTAAATAAAAGGTTATTTTTTTGTATTTTTACCCGTTTATAATTAGCACCTAAATACAATGAAAATTTCCTACAACTGGTTAAAAACCTTAATTGATATTGATTTAACACCCGAACAAGTAGACGAATACCTAACCTCTTCTGGATTAGAAGTAGAAGGTATTGAATCATTTGAAAGCGTGAAAGGTGGCTTAAAAGGCATTGTTATTGGCGAAGTAGTTGAAAAAGAAAAACATCCAGATGCTGATAAATTAAGCATTACTAAAGTTAATGTTGGCGGACCAGAATTATTAAATATTGTGTGTGGCGCCCCCAATGTAGCTGCCGGACAAAAAGTATTAGTTGCTATGATTGGTGCCAAATTATATCCAACAACTGGCGAACCATTTGAAATCAAAAAATCAAAAATACGTGGTGCAGCTAGCGAAGGAATGATTTGTGCTGAAGATGAAATTGGTATGGGAACTAGCCACGACGGGATTATGATTTTACCAAACGATGCCATTATTGGTACACCAGCTTCTGAGTTTTTTAAATTAGAAAATGATTTTATTTTAGAAATTGGATTAACTCCAAACCGTGCTGATGCAGCTTCGCATTATGGTGTGGCAAGAGATTTAGCTGCTATTTTAAATTGCAAATCAAATAGCAACTCTCATCAAGCTCACTTACATAATATTTTTGAACTACCAGAGGCTAGTAACATCAATAAAGTAGAAATTATAGTTGAAAACACAGATGCTTGTAAACGTTATAGTGGCTTGGTAATTTCAGGTATTACCGTTAAACCATCTCCTGATTGGTTAAAAAATTATTTATTAGCTATTGGCTTACGTCCAATAAATAACATTGTAGATATTACCAACTTTGTATTGCATGATTTAGGTCAGCCTTTACATGCTTTTGATTTAGATAAAATAAAAGGAAATAAAATTATTGTAAAAACAGTCCCGATAGCTATCGGGATAGAAAACACTAAGTTTAAAACACTAGATGGTGTTGAACGCACTTTACAAGGCAATGATTTAATGATTTGTAATGAAGTGGAGCCTATGTGCATGGCTGGTGTATTTGGTGGTTTAGATAGTGGAGTAAATGAAAAAACAACGTCTATCTTTTTAGAAGCTGCTTATTTCAATCCAGCATTTGTTCGTAAAACAAGTAAACAACATGGTTTAAAAACGGATAGTAGTTTCCGATTTGAACGTGGTACAGACCCTGAAATGACAATTGTAGCTTTAAAACGCGCAGCAGCTTTAGTTTTTGAATGTGCGGGTGGTGTATTAAGCATGGATATTGTAGATCATTATCCTGAAAAATTAGAGCCTTTTCAAGTAGCCTTTTCTTATTCAAACTGCCAAGCATTAATTGGTAAAGAAATTGATAGAGCGACCATTAAACATATTATTTTATCATTGGGCATTACTATTGCGCAAGAAGGTAACGATGGCTTATTATTGTCTGTTCCTCAATACAAAACAGATGTAACTCGCGAAGCTGATGTGATTGAAGAAGTGATGCGTATATACGGATACAATAATGTTGAAGAAAGTACTCAAATAAAATTTACGGCAAACTTTGCTGATAGAGAAAAAGCAACAGCTACTGAAAATACAACGGCTAACTTATTAATTGGATTTGGATTCAATGAGATGATGGGATTATCTTTAACAAAGGAGTCTTACTATGCAGAAGGAACATCTTTAGTGAAAATTTTAAATCCATTGAGTGCTGATTTGAATGTGATGCGTAACACCATGTTATTTGGTGGTTTAGAAACTTTAGCCTACAACATTAACCGTAAGCAAGCCGATTTAAAATTATTTGAATTTGGGAAAACTTATGAGAAAACAGATAATCCTACCTTTAAATATTCTGAAACTAAACACTTAACATTGTTTGTTACTGGTCGTAAATATTCTGAAAACCCATACGGAGAAAACAATAAAGTAGATTTTGCTTATATCAAATCTTGCATAGAATCTGTTTTAAATAAACTCTCTATTAAATTTAAAATCAATGAATTAAATGATCCTCAATTTAATTACGGAATATCTTTTTCTCAAAAAAACAAGCACTTAGTTAGTTTTGGATTAGTAGATAAATCTATATGCAAAAAAATGGATGTGAACAACGAAGTGTTTTATGCTGATTTTAATTGGGATAATGTATTAGCATTAGTTGGTAAAACAAAATTAGAGTTTACAGAGATCCCTAAGTTTCCAGCAGTTCGCAGAGATTTAGCTTTATTGTTAGATAAAAAAATAACCTATAAAGAATTAGAAGAATTAGCTTTTAATGCGGAACGCAAATTATTAAAGTCGGTTAATTTATTTGACATTTATGAAGGTGACAAATTAGAGGCTGGCAAAAAATCGTATGCGGTAAGTTTTATGTTGCAAGATGAAGAAGCAACCTTAAACGATAAGCAAATTGACAATGTAATGCAGAAGTTAATTAAAACTTATACCGAAAAATTAGGAGCAGTTTTACGTTAAAACTAACCACTTATTGGCTAAACGGTGCCACTTAACAATTTGTTCTAAAAGTTACCTAGCTTTTTACTAAATTAGATTATGCTTAATAGATACTTTATATTCATTTGTTTATCAATAATAATGATATTGACGAACTCCGCTTATTCTCAGGATACTAAAACTGCCAAAACGCATAGTATCACTCCCTTGAAAAAGGACAAAACTCCTTCTCTTACTCGTTGGAGTTTAAAAGCAGGGGCTAATTTGAGCGTCATTTATTTAGCTAGAAATATCAAAGAAAAGAACAACGAACCTGGATATTGTGGTGGTTTAACTTATGAAGTAAATAATTACATTCGCGTATCGACGTTATATACCCGATTTCAACCAACTAATATAGCACCTACTTGGCTAGATGTAAGAGCAAGTTCATACGAGATGAACTTAGAAATTATGGCAAAATTCCCGAACAAAAAAACACTCCTATATCCTTTTGTAGGATTAAGTTATAATACCTATAGAGGATTTTTTACTGGTGAATCAGATTATTTGGGATTAAGAGAATATTACAAAGTAAATACCGTTATTAAAAACCAATGGTTAGGTTTAAATTTTGGAGCTGGCATAGAACATAACTTTGGAATCTTAGGAGTTTTTGTTGATTACCGAATGAGAGTAGGAAAAGAAGAAGAAGCTCTTAATATTATGGATGTTTGTTACACCGCTGGATTAAAAATAACATTTCCTTATGGTAAGTTAGCTAAAACACTATCTAATCCAAATGATAGATTCCATTGGTTTTAGAGAATAAAAGATGCTATTGATTTCGTTTCCAGAAAAAAAAATATAAATCACTATTTATTTTTCTTCAAAAACTCTTGTACTAACTGCTCGTCGGTTTTACCAATGTTTTGAATACAAGCTTTTGAATCATTAGCAAAAGTACTTTTAGGATATTCTCTGATAATTTGATTGTAAATCGTTCTTGCTTCTGATTCGTTATTTAATTTAGATGCGTCATCGTATAATTGAGCTAATAAAAACAAGGCAGCGCCTCTATTTTTAAAATCAGGAAACTCATCTTTACATTTTACGAAAAAAGCTTGTGCTTGAGAATATTGACCAATCGTTTGTGCTACTTGTCCAGCTTTTACTAAAAAAACAGGGGCTAAGGAATCTTTTTTACAGATATTAGCGAAATTATAAAAGTTAATAATCGCTGTTTCTGCTATGTTTTTATTAACTACTGTAGCTTTCATTATAATATCATCCGATTGCTTTGCTTCTTTAAATAACTTTTCGCATTCTGTTAATGGAGTTACAGCAACTGAATCTGTTTTAACTACTTGTTGTTTTTGGGAAGAAGAATTATTGCCACATGCAGAAAATAGCACTAATCCAAAAAATAAAAATCCAATTCTATATAACATCATTATCGTTTTGGTTGAAAAACTCTGGTTTTATAATCTGCTCTAAATTTCCCTTTAGAAATATCTGTTAACTTACCACTAATTAATTTACGTTTAAATGGATTAATTTTATCTGTAAATAGTACACCTTCTATGTGATCGTATTCATGTTGAATAACACGAGCAATCACACCATCATAGGTTTCAGTATGTTTCTTAAATTTCTCGTCGTAATACTCAATGGTTACAGTAGGCTTACGTAATACATCTTCTCTTACTTTAGGAATACTTAAACAGCCTTCATTAAATTTCCATTCCTCACCTACTTCATCTAAAATTTGAGCATTAATAAATGTTTTTTTAAAACCATTCATTTGCTTCATTTCTTCAGCAGTAAATTCAGGTTCTTCATCTTCATCCACTTCTGCAAATGGTGACGCATCCACTACAAATAAACGAATGGCTTTATTTACTTGTGGAGCAGCTAAACCTACGCCATTAGCTTCGTACATGGTTTCGTACATATCTTTAATAAACTGCCCTAAATTTGGATAGTCTTTATCAATATCAACACATTTTTTTCTTAAAACCGGATCGCCGTAAACTACTATTGGTAATACCATCTTTCTAATTTTACTTTAATTTTTTAATTAATGACTTAAAAGACTATTTGACTTAAGGGATTAAAGAGATATAGTCAACTGCCTTTTCTATTTTTTCGTCCCTTCAATCTCTTTTATCTCTTCCGTCCCTTCTATCATTTATCTTGTATAATTCGGTGCTTCTCTTGTAATAACTACATCGTGCGGGTGACTTTCTTTAACGCCAGCTGCTGTAATACGAGTAAACTTAGCAGCTTGTAAAGCTTTAATATCTTTAGAACCACAGTATCCCATACCAGCTCTTAAACCACCAATTAACTGATACATCACATCAGCCAAATGGCCTTTGTATGGAACACGTCCGCTAATACCTTCAGGCACTAATTTTTTAATATCATCTTCGGCATCTTGAAAGTATCTGTCTTTAGAGCCTTTTTGCATCGCTTCTAATGAACCCATTCCACGGTAAGCTTTAAACTGACGACCTTCAAAAATGATAGTCTCTCCTGGACTCTCTTCCACACCTGCAAACATACCACCCATCATTACTGTATGAGCACCTGCTGCAATTGCTTTGACGATATCACCAGTGTAACGAATACCTCCATCTGCAATAATTGGTAAACGACCTTTTAAAGCCGCTGCTACTTCCATAATAGCTGTTAATTGAGGCACACCAACACCTGCTATAATACGAGTGGTACAAATAGAACCTGGACCAATACCAACTTTTACACCATCAGCCCCAGCTTTTAGTAATGCTAAAGCGGCATCTCCAGTAGCGATGTTTCCAACTACAACTTGTAAATCTTTATATTTCTTTTTTACTTCTTTTAATTTTATGATAACACCTTTTGAGTGGCCGTGAGCTGTATCAATAATAATAGCATCAACTCCAGCTTCTACTAAAGCATCTACACGATCCATGGTATCAGCAGTAACGCCAACCGCAGCCGCTACACGTAATCTACCTCTATCATCTTTGGCTGCATTTGGGCGAACCTTAATTTTAATAATATCTTTGTAAGTAATTAAACCAATTAAACGATTGTTTTTATCTAAGATTGGTAATTTCTCAATTTTATGATCTTGTAAAATTTCTTCTGCTTGTTTTAAGGTAACCCCTTGTTTAGCAGTAACAGCTTTACTTGCAGGCGTCATCACTTCTTTTACTAAGCGTTTTAAGTTTTTCTCAAAACGTAAATCACGGTTAGTAACAATACCTACAAATTTTTTATCAGCATCAACTACCGGAACACCACCAATCTTATTTTCAGCCATAATAGCCAAGGCATCGCTAATAGTAGCATTTTGCAAAATAGTTAAAGGATCAACAATCATCCCACTTTCGCTACGTTTTACTTTACGCACATGCATGGCTTGTTCGGCAATGGTCATATTTTTATGTAATACACCAATTCCACCTTCTTGTGCAATTGTAATAGCCATTTGATACTCGGTAACGGTATCCATAGCGGCTGAGACAATTGGGGAATTTATTTTGATGTTTTTAGTAAATTGACTTGCAATGCTTACCTCACGAGGTAACACTTCAGAGTAAGCCGGAACTAATAATACATCATCATACGTTAAACCTTCGGGAGCAAATTTGTTTGCTAAAAATGATGAAGCCATGAGATTGAATTTTTTCTGTTAAAATTCGGGCAAATATACATAAAAAAATTGTTAAAAAAATTAGAAAACAATTGGCTACTCTTTTGAATCTGAAGTCTTTGTTTCTTCTTCAGTAGCTTTAAAATGATACACAATCTGAAAAGGATCTAAGGATGGTTTATTGTTTTGCAAATCTATTAAACGTTCGGCTTCCTCCTGCTCAGCTAATAATTGTGCATTTGCTATGGCTTCTAAATCTATTTCCTCTTCGGGATCCGGCCATTGGTATTCTATTGGTTGTGGACCTTCTTTTCTGTAACTATAGGCCACTAAAACACCTGAAATAGCTCCAAATAAATGTCCTTCCCACGATACTTTGGTGTCGAATGGAAAAATACCATGTGTAATACTTCCATACATAAATACCACAAAAGCCGATACCATCATTAATTGTTTGTGCTTACGAAAAACGCCACTAAAAAACAAAAAAGAAGCAAAGCCGTAAATGAGTGTACTTGCTCCAAAATGATAATTAGGAATCACATCACTGTTTCTGCCTCCAACCCATAACCAAATACCACTGATAACATAAATCCAAATAATAGCTGGCCAAGCAATGGGCTTATAAAAATAAAATATCATGGAACTTAAAATAAAAATAGGCAAACTGTTATTGATAATATGTCCATAATCGCCATGAATAAATGGTGAAAATAAAATGCCTTTTAAACCTGAAATGGTTCGAGGATTAACGCCCAATAAAAATAAATCTAAATCCAAATAAGTGTCTGCTAAAAATACGCCCCAGCATATTACTAAAAATAGTAAGGGATATTTTATAACGGCTAGTAATTCGGATAGAGGAAATTTTCTCATGAACCTACTTAATCCAAAAACATACCATCAACAAAAAGACTGACATTTGCATGTTTTTACAGTCAGAGTGGCATTTAAATATTGTATAAAACAACGCTGCCAGAGTTTTAAACTCTGGCAGCGTTAAAAAACATCCTCCGTCCGCCAGCTGGCGGACAACTCCTTCAAAGGAGGAAAAGAAAAATACTTAGTTTGTTTTACCTGGATATACTTTTAAAGCCTCTTTTAAACACATAATAGCGTTTTTCAAATCTTCTTTATTTAATACATAAGCTAAACGCACTTCGTTAGTTCCTGCGCCTGGTGTCGAATAAAACCCAGTTGCCGGTGCCATCATTACCGTTTTTCCTTCAAACGAAAATTCTTCTAATAACCACTGACAAAATTTATCTGAATTATCAATTGGTAAACGAGCAATGCAGTAAAATGCACCACTAGGTTTAGGACAAAATACACCATCTATTTTATTGATTTCTTCAATCACATAATCTCTACGAGCAATGTATTCTGTTTTTACGCCATCAAAATAAGATTGAGGAGTATCTAATGCACCCTCTGCTCCTATTTGTCCGTAGCTTGGTGGCGATAAACGCGCTTGAGCAAATTTCATTGCTGCAGCCATTACTTCTTTGTTTTTACTAATCATAGCACCAATACGTGCGCCACAAGCACTGTATCGTTTAGAAATAGAATCTAGTAACACAACGTTATTTTCAATGCCTTCTAAATGCATAACTGAAATATATTCTTTTCCATCGTAACAAAATTCACGATATACTTCATCACTTAATAAATACAAATCGTATTTCTTTACTAAATCTCGTAAAGCTTCTAACTCAGCTTTGGTATATAAATAACCCGTTGGGTTACCGGGATTACAAATCATAATCCCTTTAGTTTTTGGGGTAATTACTTTTTCAAAATCGCTAATGGCTGGCAAAGCAAAACCCGTTTCAATATAACTTCTAACAGGAACTACTTTAACACCAGCAGCTGTAGAAAAACCATTGTAATTTGCGTAAAAAGGTTCAGGAATAATAACTTCATCGCCTTCGTTAAAGCAAGTCTTCATAGTAATTTCAATAGCCTCAGATCCACCGCAAGTAATAATAACTTCCGACGCATCAATATTGATATTATATGATTTGTAGTAATTACATAATTTTTTACGGTAACTTTCATTACCAGCACTATGGCTATATTCTAATACTTTAAAATCAGCTGTCTTTACCGCATTTAAAAATGATTCAGGAGTTTCAATATCAGGTTGGCCAATATTTAAATGATATATTTTAGTCCCACGTTTTTTTGCAGCTTCAGCAAATGGCACTAATTTACGAATGGGAGATGAAGGCATTTCAATAGCCTTTGTAGATATTTTTGGCATAACGCTGTTTTAAAATTGAAGAGCAAAAATAAGCATTTTAGTTATAATTTCGTTTACAATTATTTGGGCGTTGCAAAGCAAAAAGAGGCAGCTTTGCCGGGCTTTTCACTTCAATCTTTTTGGACTTCGATACTTCGACAAGCTCAGTAACCATCTCAGTCACCAAAAAGGATTTTCGTTACAATCCCTAACGCAAACTCATTAAAAGTAGTAACTTTACACTCAATCTATGATCTCAAACAAACGAAAAATAATAAACGACCCTATTTACGGCTTTGTGACATTGCCAGACGATTTGGTATATGATTTAATTAATCATCCTATTTTTCAGCGTTTACGTAGAATTAAACAATTAGGCTTAACTAATTTGGTTTATCCTGGGGCTTTGCACACGCGTTTTCATCATGCTATTGGTGCGATGTATTTAATGACAGAGGCACTTCAAGTATTAAAATCAAAAGATATTAAAATTACGGATGAAGAATCAAGAGCCGCTATAATTGCAATTTTATTGCATGATATTGGGCACGGTCCTTTTTCACATGCTTTAGAACATACTATTGTAAAAGGCATCAATCACGAAGATATTTCAACCATGCTAATGGATGAATTAAATAAAGAGTTTAAAGGGAAACTTACTTTAGCTATTAAAATATTTGAAAACCAACATCCAAAAAAATTTTTACATCAATTAGTATCCAGTCAGTTAGATATGGATAGATTAGATTACTTAAACAGAGATAGTTTTTTTACAGGCGTATCAGAAGGCGTGGTGAGCAGCGACCGTATCATTAAAATGCTGAATGTAAAAGAAGGCAATTTAGTAGTAGAAGCAAAAGGAATTTATAGTGTTGAAAGTTTTTTAATTGCTCGCCGATTAATGTATTGGCAAGTGTATTTGCATAAAACAGTTTTAAGTGCTGAAAAATTATTGGTGAATGTATTAAAACGCGCTAAAGAATTATCATTAGCTGGCGAAGATTTATTTGCCACCCCTGCTCTATCCTTATTTTTAAAAAACAATTTCAGTAAAAAGGATTTTATTAGTAAACCTGAGCTATTACAGCAGTTTGTATTGTTAGATGATTATGATATTATGGCATCTGTAAAAGTATGGATAAATCATAAAGACATAGTTTTATC
The DNA here is from genome assembly GCA_046594225.1 of Bacteroidia bacterium. GTDB lineage: Bacteria > Bacteroidota > Bacteroidia > B-17B0 > Aurantibacillaceae > UBA4416. The sequence continues at coordinate 11,690 of JBKJPW010000141.1, read as the reverse complement.
TACGCTTTGTAAAAATATCATCGAAAGAAATTTATATAAAATTGAACTGCAAAATAAAAACTTTACGCCAAGCTATATTCATCAAATTCAAGAAAAGGTAATGAAGAAATATAAATTATCTAAAAAGGAAGCTGAGTATTTTGTGTTTGCCGAAAGCGTTAATAACAGTGCTTATAACTCATCTAAAGTTCAAATTAACATCTTACATAAAAACGGACAATTAATTGATGTAGCAAAAGCTTCTGATCAATTAAATATTAAGATGCTCAGTAAAAAAGTTACCAAGTATTTTATTTGTTATCCAAAAGGGATTTAAACTCCTGGCTTAAGTAAACTTTAAAAACTGTCACTTCGAGCGTAGTCTAGAAGCTTTCTTCGTTATTAGATCTAGTTCTTCACGCTATAGCGTGACTCGAGCTGACAAAAAAAGCTGAACTCACATTCAGCTTTTTTGGTTTATCCTGGCATTCGGCTTATTTGTTTCTCCATTTGTTTTAATTGAGAAAGAATTTCGTCATTTTTAGGTTTCAAATCTTTAGCCTTTTTAAAATGCTGTTTCGCGATTTTGTATTGCATACGTTGCGCTTCAATATTACATAATTGTAAATGCGCGGCTGCCAAACTTTCTTTATCAGGAATCCCAGCTTTTACAGCATCCATTAAATGGATACGTCCTTGTTTAGTATTGCCTTTTTTTAATTCAATAAATCCTAACTGCATTAAGTTAGAACCTTCCATATCACCTGTGATTTTAGACTTTATTTTTAAGCTTTGACGAATGTTAGCTTCTGCCTTATCTAAGTCATTACTAGCCATTGATAAATTACTTTGTAACATATAATATCCTGAACGAATAGGCTTAAATAGCAAACGAGGGAACTTAATTTTATTTAAATATAGTTGTGCTTTTTCTACATCACCATCTGTTACGGCTTCTTGCACAATACGCATAGTTCCCATCATAAAATATAAAACGATAGAAATAATTGCAAATGTATAGCAAATCCACTCGGTTACAGGATCAAGATAAAAATGAGATAAAACACCTAAAGTAATTAAAGCAATAATAAACTGTAATCTGTATAAAATGTAAAAACGTAAAAACTTCATAATGATGTGATTAATTTTGATTGAATGCCCCAGTAGTTTCTATTAGAGGGCATCAAAGATATTATTTTTTGCTGATATAATGATTTGTTTTGTTTGAATTAAGGTCAAAAAAAACGCCCTTCTAAAAATAGAAGAGCGTTTTATATGAAATGTAACTTATTAGTTAATAATTAATTTTTTAACAATTTTATTGTTATCAATAATTAAAGACACAAAATAGATGCCAGGAGTTAATTTACCTGAAGTATTAACTGAATGTTTATTTGTAACACCAGCATTAGCGTTTAATTCATTTTGTTCAACCATTCTTCCAGTAACATCATATACAAAGATGTTTACTTTTGAATTATTAGGAGATGTAAACTCTATTGTTGAAGCTGAATTTGTAGGATTAGGATAAATTGAAAGCCCTAATGAATTTTCAAACTCATTAATACCAACTACACCTGTGATATTAACATTGTCGATATAAAAATTTTGAGATTCACCATTAGCTACATCATTTTTAAACCAAAAACGGAATTTTACGTCTCTTTTACCAGAAAGTGAATTGTTTAATGCATTTGTAGCTATTGCTTTTTTCCATTTGTACGTTGTAGCAGTAGTTGTAGGTGCAGAACTCCAAGGAATATAGGGTGCATTAACCGTGCCGCCTGTAGCAGCAACCATTGCAGCTGCAGAAGGAATACCTAATAAGTTTTTCCAAGTACCACCACAATCAAAGCTATACTGAACTTTAACTGAATCTTGAGTAACACCAGTTTTTCTTGCAAATGAATAATCAAATTCAAATGTACCAAATGTAAAATTAGAGAAATCAAATGACGGTAATTCAATAACATCAACATTAGCAGCATTACCAAAAAAAGTACTAGCTCCATTAGCATTTGGTAATATTAAACCTTTTGTTTCTGGAACACCAGCTCCATGAACATTTTCTTTTTCCCATGTAGGAGATAAAACATCAGGATTAGTGGGAATATTCCAACCTGCAGGTGGCCAAACGCTTGCTTCAAAATCTTCAGCATAAGGCAAAGTTGAACCGTAAGAATTATTGCTAGTATAAATAGAACTAACTGTTTTGGTAGAAGCTCCATATGCATTAGTAACCGTTAAAGATACTGAATATGTACCTGGAGTAGAATAAGTAACTGTTTCAGAAGCTAAAGTCGATGTTGATGGAGTACCTCCTTCAAACACCCAAGAATAAGATAATCCTGTACCATTATAAGCTGTGTTTGTATACAAAATAGATTGTCCAGCACAAGTAGACATTTTATTTGAAGCAAAATCAGCGATTGGTGCACAAGGGGATACAGTTGTAGGATTTGAATAAATATATGTTGTATATGTTGTTGCAGGAACAGTTGTTGTTGTTATAGTCGTCATTGTTCTAGTACCTAATATCCCAGTAAAATAAAGATTTTCATCACTTATTAACAAATTTCTATTACTAACAGAAGAAGTTGCTGACAATCTTACTTTATCATTTTGTCCCTTTGTAAACATTTTTGGACAAGATGAATAATCCATTATATTTTCAATATTTGGTCTAGTAGCATCACAAGTAGCCATTGTCATATTAACGCCAGTAGTTGGTGAAGGAGTTGCACCAACGTTTAAATTATACTCTTCAATCTCACCACTTGATGGTACTGATGCAGGACCATTAATATAATTCATGCTAGTCATCACTCTCATTCTATATAAACCATATTTACCAGCAGGTATTGTGTATGTTCTAGTATAAGTTTGAGTACCTAATAAACCATAAGTAGGAGTAAAAATAGCCTCTCCCGCATCAGAAAAATTACCATTATTATTATAATCAATATATACTGAAACATAATTACTATCTGTTGCTAGTGCTGAACTAGTTATACTAACTGTATAAACATTAGAGCTTCCTGCATTAAAATCGTTTCCATATTTCATCGTAAAATCAGAATAACCTCCAGCAGTTCCTGTAGCTGTAACAATTGAAGTATCTACTACCGGAGTAACAGTTGTAGCAACCATTGTAAATAACGGACGAATAAATGTTCCTGTTAAAGAATTTACAGCAGTAACGTTATCCATTTTACCAAATTTAACTCTTATAATATCTGATGCATCAACTGGATTTGTAACAGAAGGTGCAGTGTAGTTGTATCCTGGTTTAGGACAAGTACTAAAAAAACCAGTTGTTGGAGGGGTATCAGCAATATCATCGTTTCCACACTCAAAACCAGGATCATTAGTAGAACCAAAAGTATGACTTAAACCAAACCAGTGACCAATTTCATGACTTAAAGCACGAGCGTTTAAACCACCAGTTAAAAAATCATTACGATAAACAATAGCATCAGCAGCACTAACCGGAGATGTTCCTGGTAAATAGGTATAACCAACAATTATTCCGCCACCAACTACTGGGCCGCCAGAAATAATGTTTTTCACGATATACACATTTAAGTATTTTGATGGGTTCCAATTACCTGCGCCATAAGTGCTGTACTGGTAATTAAATATATCCGTTTGATCCCACTGAGTATTGTTGTCATAATGATGAACAATACCAGAAGTACAATTCCCATTTGGATCTTTTTGAGCTAACATAAATTGCATATTAGCATTCTCGTACAAAGGCTTAAACAATGGATCAATAGTTCCAGTATCACTTCCTAATCTACTATAATCTCTATTAACCTGAGCTAAAGCACTTATACACTCTGAATCATCAATATTAGGAGCTGTACCTAAAGGTTCTCCTTGATGTAAAATATGAAAAACTACAGGAACCGTATAAGTTGGCTGAACTGATGAAGTTTTAGCTGCTTGATTCTGAGACTGCTGTTGTAAAAATGCTTGATATTCTGCTTTTGAAGCTGCTTCTGCGGCATTTAATTTGGCTGCATAACCCGGTAAATTTTTAATAAAATATTCGCGGGCTTTATAAGTACCACAAGGTTGAATTTCCTGAGCCTTAATAGAAGTGGCCATCAATAAGCAGGCTGTAGCACTAAGTAATAATTTTTTCATTTTTATATAATTTATAAATTAAATAAATGGGGATTTATTATAGAGACAAACTTAACGATTAATTTAATTAATACAAAATATTGTTAAAAATTTGATGAGCTCTAATTTGTTAATTTATTAAGATTCTGATACTCAAATAACTGAGGCTATTTAATCTCTTTCCAATTGGTTAAATCTCTGATTACTACTGATGCACAAGTCATACCAAATACAGCAGGAATGTATGAAATAGTTCCATAAGCGGATTTCTTAAAATTAGTGCCGTCGGTTTTCATAATAGATCGTTTATCTGGTAATTCTGTAGAAAAAACAGCTTTAAAGCCTTTTCTAATTCCAACTTCTTTTAATCGTTTTCTGAGGTAATAAGCCATCGGACAATGACATGTTTTTGAAATATCTACCACCTGTAATTGAGTTGGATCCATTTTACCTCCAGCTCCCATCGAGGAAACTAAATTATGTCCCATTTCTAAAGACGTTTTGATTAAATGAACTTTAGGAGTAATGCTGTCAATCGCATCAATAACATAATCAAATTTTTGTTGAAGTAATAGCACCATTTTTTCAGGGTCTTGAAATTCTGCAATCACATGTAATTTAACATGTGGATTAATTTGCAATAGGCGTTCTTGCATTAAACTAGCTTTACTCATACCATGAGTGGTTGATAAAGCTTGTAATTGTCTGTTACGGTTGGTTGGGTCAACCACATCGCCATCAACAATTGTTAACTCTCCAACTCCTGCTCTACACAAAGCTTCAGCAGCGTAAGAACCTACGCCACCTAAGCCTACTATTAACACATGAGCGTTTTGTAAATTATCAATTCCGGTATCGCCCACTAAAAGGCGAGTACGCTGCATCCAATGTTTATCTTCCATTTGTATTAAATAAGGTTGTGAAATTACTATAAATTTTTTCTTTTAAATCATCCGTTTTTAATTGAAAACAGTTTGCTGCTTTTACATAAACAGCATGTATAGATAATGTACTATTATTATCTGTTTCCAAAAACAATTTTTCTAAAAAAATCATCGAAAAATCAAAATCCATTTTTTCAAATACAGAAGGATGCAATGAGATATAAAAGCCATTATCTATTAACTGTTTTAACAATTGTGAAGACTTATTAAATCCATGAATAATGAATGGAACTTTAGTTTGATAAGGTTTGCAGATTTCCATCAATTCATCAAAGGCTTTCACACAATGAATGATGACAGGCTTTTGATATTTTACTGCTAAATTTAATTGAGAAATAAATACTTTTTTTTGAAGTTCCAAATCAATATCAATAAATTTATCCAAACCACATTCGCCAATAGCTATACAGTTTTTATGAGTAATAATTTTTTCTAGTTCTGAGATTGAAATGTCTAAAGCGGCATCCCATGGATGAATACCAATTGAAAAAAAAGAATCTGTATATAATTCCTTATCAAAACCAAAACGGTTATTAAACAAAAACACACCATTATCTTGCGATAAATGGTGTGTATGTATGTTAATGTATGGTATCATTTTTTCTCTGGCTTCTAGCGCTTCGACAAGCTCAGCGACCAGATAGAAAGGAATTATAATGCTTGAGAAAAACCTTCTCTGATTTCGTCAGCCACATATTGGCCACCGTATAACTTATCTTTAATTTTAGAAAAACATTCAATGGTATATCTTACATCTTCTGATGTATGCATAGCAGTAGGAATTAAACGTAAAATAATCATTCCTTTTGGTATAACCGGATAAACAACCATTGAACAGAAAATTCCGAAATTTTCACGTAAGTCAATTACCATATTTGTTGCTTCAGGTATTGATCCATTCATGTAAACAGGTGTTACAGGAGTATTAGTAACGCCGATGTTAAATCCTGCATCTACTAATCCTTTTTGTAATTCGCCAGCGATATCCCATAATTTCGTACGATATTCTGGGTGCTTATTAATTAATTCTAAACGCTTTAATAAACCATACACCAATGGCATTGGTAATGATTTAGCAAAAATCTGAGAACGCATGTTGTAACGTAAATACGTTACAACTTGTTTTGTAGAACTAATATATCCACCAATTAAAGCAAATGATTTAGCAAATGTTCCAAAATAAATATCAATTCCATCTTGGCAGCCTTGTTGCTCGCCAGTTCCACCACCGTTTGGCCCTAATGTTCCAACACCGTGTGCATCATCAACAAATAAACGAAAGGTGAATTTTTTCTTTAATTCAACAATCTCCTTTAATTTTCCTTGGTCACCACGCATTCCAAAAACACCTTCGGTAATTACTAAAATACCACCACCTGTAGTTTCTGCTAAACGTTGTGCACGAACTAGTTGTTTTTCGCAATCTTCAATATCATTATGTTTAAACACAAAACGTTTACCCATATGTAAACGAACTCCATCTAAAATACAAGCGTGAGATTCAGCATCATAAACAATAACATCATGTCTATCAACTAATGCATCAATTGCAGAAACCATTGCTTGGTATCCAAAATTACAAAGGATTGTATCTTCTTTTTTTGATAATTTAGATAATCCTTGCTCCAATTGCTCATGTAAATCTGAGTTTCCACTCATCATACGAGCACCCATAGGTAATGCTAAACCAAATTTAGTTGCACCTTCTATATCCGCTTGTCTAACTTCAGGATGATTTGCTAATCCTAAGTAGTTATTTAAACTCCAGTTTAATAATTGTTTTCCTCTAAAGCCCATGTGAGGAGAAACATCTCCTTCTAATTTTGGAAATGTAAAATAACCGTGAGATGCTTTTGAATGCTCCCCGATTGGTCCCATGTTCTTTTCAATTTTAGCGAATATATCTTTCATTATGATTGTTTTTAATAGTTAATTTATTTTGTTAGCAGATTACGGATTTGAAAGTATAACGAATCTGTCTATGTTTTTGTTTTAGAATAGGTGTCAAAATTAATAAAATTCCCTGAACCTAAATAATCTTTTTAATCACACGTAACATGTGTGAGTATTTTTTGTTATCCGAGTGAAAAATGCCGTAATGATCAAATTTATCAATACGGACACTACCACTAGCATGTATAATTTGTTGATTCTCTAATACAATCCCTACATGTACAATATTCCCTTCTTCATTATCAAAAAAGGCTAAATCGCCTGCTTCTGCTTCTTCCACAAAACTTAAAGCCGAACCTACTTCTACTTGCTGACTAGCATCACGAGGTAACTTGTAACCGTTTAATTTATAAACCAATTGTGTAAAGCCCGAGCAATCAATTCCAAAAGGACTACGGCCTCCCCACAAATAAGGTGCGTTTAAAAATAAATAGGCAGTGTCCTTAATTTCTTTTATTGTTTTTTTAATATTAGCATCAGAAGTCTGACCTTCAAATGAAAATTCAGTGTCAGCAATTTTTAATTTCCCATTCTTAAAATTAGGAAGACTAGCACCTATAGTAATAGGAAAAACAGATTGGTTATCTGACTGATTTACAACTTGAATCAACTCCGAACTTAAAGCGTTTATCTGTAAAGTTTTAAAATCAGAATCTCTTAAACGCGTATGTTGTTTGGCACTAATCCAACACGAATAATTATCGTAATTAGTTGTTATCTGAATCCAATCTTCCCTTTCTTCAATTATAGTATAGGTTTCTCCAAACAATAATTGTGTAACCATTTCGCTAGTGCTAGAAGGCTCTTTTCTGCAAGGAATAATACTAAGAGAACAAATACCAAAACTCATAAGGCTAAAGTAATGGGATGTTTTAACATTACGTTAATCAATCTTAAATAGTTATTCACCGTCCACTATTAATTGATTTAATCGCATCATAAATCGTAATTTTGCATTCTTTAAAAATTACTTCTCAAATGAAAATTCTATATACTCAAATAAAAAAATACAAACTCTACCTTTGTTTAGCCTTAGGATTAGCGTCTATCAATATTTGCTTTTCTTTAAGTGATTCTATTATAACTGGTAAAGCCATTAATAACGTTGCTATAAAAATTGCTACGTTTAAAACAGCGGCCGAATTTATAAGAGCTATTGTTCCTTGGTTATTATTATCTATTGGCGCTGCTATGGTATCGCGAATTGCTAAAAACTTTCAAGATTATTTTACAAACATCATCATACAACGTGTTGGTGCAAACATGTACACGGATGGGATTGAAAAAGCATTAGAATTACCTTATCAGGATTTTGAAGATCAACGAAGCGGAGAAACCTTAGGTAAATTACAAAAAGTAAAAACCGATAGCGAAAAATTCATCACCTTAGCTATTTCCTTAGTATTTCAATCTATTGTAGGTATTGGCTTTGTGATGTTTTATGTTACTCAGTTTGATTGGAAATTATCCTTACTATTTTTAGCAACCGTGCCTGTTATTGGAGTGATTAGTTCATTTTTAGGAAAAAAAATAAAAGCTATCTCCAAACAAATATTAGGTGAAACAACGGCATTAGCAGGTGCTACAACCGAATCGTTACGAAATATTGAATTAGTAAAAAGTTTAGGATTAACTAATCAAGAGGTTGAACGTTTAAATACAACAACCATTAAAATTTTAGGACTTGAATTAAAAAAAGTGCGTTTTATCAGAAGTCTAAGTTTTATTCAAGGTTCAACTGTTCATTTTGTAAGAACCTGTTTAGTATTTGTTTTATACTACTATGTATTTCAAAAAACAATTTTACCTGGCGATTTAATTACCTTAATGTTCTTTTCATTTTTCATTTTCAATCCTATGCAAGAATTGGGTAATATGATTATTGTATATAATGAAACAAAAGCCTCCATGGAAAATTATTCAAAACTCATGGATTCGAAAAGTGAAGTGAAACCTATAAATCCTTTGCCATTAGGTGATATTAAAAATTTGCGTTTTGATAACATTTCTTTTAAACATCAAACTGCTTCTAGTTATGCTGTTAAAAACATATCGTTTCAGGCAAATGCAGGAGAAACCATTGCTTTTGTTGGCCCATCTGGTAGCGGAAAAACAACCTTAGTAAAAATGTTAGTGGGCTTATACACTACAAAAGAAGGCGCCATTTATTATAATGAAAAAAATGCTAATGATATTGATTTACAAGAGTTACGAAAGCAATTAGGCTTTGTGACACAAGATGCACAACTATTTTCAGGAACGATAAAAGATAATTTATTGTTTGTGAAACCAAATGCAACTGATGAAGAAATTATGAATGTGTTACAAAAATCGGCCTGTCAAAATTTATTAAAACGTGCCGAAAATGGCATTAATAGTACAATTGGAGAAGGTGGAATTAAAGTTTCAGGAGGAGAAAAACAACGTTTATCTATTGCAAGAGCTTTATTGAGGGAACCACATTTATTAATTTTTGATGAAGCCACATCTGCTTTGGATTCAATAACCGAAGAAGAAATTACACAAACTATTAGAGATATTTCATCTAAACAAAATCAAATCACTGTATTAATTGCACATCGTTTATCAACTATTATGCATGCTGATAAAATATTTGTATTAGAGCAAGGTAAGATTATTGAGCAAGGTAAACATGAAGCACTAATTGCTGAAAAAGGTTTATACTATGCGATGTGGAGGCAGCAAATTGGTGAGAGAAAGTAATTATTTCTTGTAAGGATAACTTCTATTCTTTGGAATATTATTTATGATTACTGCTACAGTAAATAAAATTAATACACCGGATAAAACAGGAGAAAGTACATAACCAAAGCCTAGTGCTTTAATTTTTTCGGAACCAATGTTTGCAATTAAAGCAGTGGCGCCTCCAGGTGGGTGCATGGTTTTGGTTATTTGCATTGCCACAATAGATAAGGAAACAGATAATGCAGATGATAACCACATATTATCTGGAAATAATTTATAAAATGTAACTCCAATAATAGCACTAATTAAATGGCCAAAAATTAAATTACGGGGTTGTGCTAAAGGACTATTAGTTGCTCCAAAAATTAACACAGAAGTGGCTCCAAAAGAACCAATTAATAGCACATTGTCTGATTGACCAAATTGTGCTCCTTGCAAATATCCTAAAGAGGCAATGCCTATAAAAGCACCTACAAAGGTCCAAAAGTGATCAGATGGATTTAAAATAGTTTGTCGGTATACAACGTATTTAGATTTGCGATAAACTCTATGAATCTTTTTTTTCACGTTTTAAATATAGAAGTAATTTAAAACAAGTCAAATAGTTATTCTTTGCTTTCAACAAACATAACAACCATAGGAGATACAATTGAATATTGTCCATTGCGCAACAAAACATTAAATGGAATTTTGACACTCAAATTATTATTTAAAATAAGAATAACGTGTAAAGAGATATTTCCATCTTTTGCTTCTGTCATTCTTTTATTTCTAAATTCATAATTGGAATAAGTAACAGAGAAATTAGGGTCAACCGTCATTTCAGCAAATTCTTCTATTAAATCACGAAAAGCATTTATAAAAGGATTCAATATTGCAGCAGAATCATTTTTATAGTACATCTTCTTATCAAATAAAAGTGTTTTTTGATCAATTATAGAAAGATAATAAACTGAATCTCGCTTATTAACAGCTTCGAAATTTTTGGCGAGAAGAGAATCTAAATTATTAAATGATTGAGAAAACGCAGGGCTTGATGTTAAGACTAAAAAAACAAATATGTTTCTATATTTTATCATTGATCAAGTTAATTAATTTTTGCTTTTCAGTTTTCCAGTTGTTTTCGATAGCTGCAATTACAGTATTACTTTTATATTCCAAATACTCTTTGCTATTTAAAAAACTGCTAATCTGTTGAGCAATATGTTTCGGCTCATGATTTTCAATAAATGTGCCAATGTGATAAGTATTAATCAGATATTCAATTTCAGGAAGTTTAGTGGCTAAAATAGGTATACCAGCATGCATATAATCAAACACTTTATTTGGTAACGAAAAATGATAATTCATGTTAGAATCCTTGTCAATCGTTACTCCCAGATTTGAGTTAGAAGTATAATGTCTTAATTCTGAAGCAGGAATCTTGTCAATGAATTTAACTTTATTTTGCAATTGAAATTGAATGACATTTTCTTTTAATTGATGAATCACATCACCACTTCCTATTATTAAGAGTAAATATTTTTCATCTAAGTACCGAAACGCTTCTACTAATTCTTCTGCTCCACGCTGCATGTTAATTCCTGCGCCTTGAAGAATCACTATCTTTTTTCCTAAAGGTAAATTCAAATCCGTGCGAGATTTTAAATTTATCATCTTAGTATAATTAGGAATATTTCTCACAAAGATAAAAGGCACTTTATACTTATCAGTAAAATAATTGGCAATGCTTTGATTTACAGTAATACACTTATTTAGTTTCGGTACAATCCATCCTTCCAACTTTTCCCAAATACGTTTTTTACTTGGATTACTTTGTAGTTCGGGCACTTCACAAAAAATTTCGTGACTATCATAAATTAATGGAATACCTTTTAGTTTGGAAACGAGATAATTTGGAAGCAATGTATCTAAATCATTTGCCAATAAAACATCTGCTTTAGTAAATAGTAAAAGAAAAAATAAACGGATATTAAA
>JBKJPW010000139.1:0-40997 GCA_046594225.1 Bacteroidia bacterium | reverse complement strand
GAATATGAGATTACTGATGTGAACAAAGAATATTTAAAACGTAAAAAACTAAAAGTTCCAGTATCTAACCAAGCTGTTCCTCTATCTAAAATAGAAACTTTTAGTTTTTTACGTTTTAAATATTCTTTGTTCACATCAGTAATCTCATATTCTCCGCGAGGAGAAGGTTTTAATGTTTTAGCAATTTCAACTACAGAATTATCATAAAAATATAAACCTGGTACTGCGTAATTTGATTTTGGTTCTACGGGTTTTTCTTCAATAGATAATACATTAAAGTCTTTATCAAAATCCACAACACCATATCTTTCTGGGTCACTTACGTGATATGCAAATACAACACCTCCATCAGGGTTATTGATTTGTTGTAACATACGACCTAAGCCAACACCATAAAAAATATTGTCACCTAATACTAATGCTACTTTATCGTTTCCAATAAATTTTTCTCCAATCACAAAAGCTTGTGCTAAACCATTGGGTACTTCTTGAACGGCGTAAGAGAATTTACAGCCAAGTTCTTCGCCTGTACCTAATAATTTTTCAAAATTAGGTAAATCATGTGGTGTCGAAATAATTAGTATTTCATTAATACCAGCCATCATCAATACAGATAATGGATAGTAAATCATTGGTTTATCATAAATTGGCATCATTTGTTTACTCATTGCCAATGTTAATGGATGTAAACGCGTGCCTGAGCCGCCAGCTAATATTATTCCTTTCATTTAGTCTTATTTTATTGCTTTAAAAATAAGATTTTTATTTTAAAACAATTGCTTTTTTCAAGTGTTTTTATGTTAATATTAAGTAAATGCTTAGTAAGTTTGTAGGTAAATTTATTCTCCATGATTTCTCAAAATTCAAATAAAGCAGTTATATATTGGCTCTTAACGGGCTGCGGACTAGTTTATTTAATGGTAGTTATTGGTTGTATTACGCGTTTAACACACTCTGGCTTGTCTATTACCGATTGGAGTTTTATGGGCTCAATGCCACCATTATCAGAAGAAGCTTGGCTGGAGCGATTTACTAAATACCAGCAAAGCCCTGAGTTTATTAAGGTTAATTATAGTATGCAATTGCCTGAATTTAAACACATCTTTTTTTGGGAATATTTTCATCGTATGGTTGGTAGAACTATGATGTATGTATTTGCTATTGGATTGGTTATTTTAATTATCCGTAAAAAAATAAATATGCAAATGCTGCCTTCTTTAATCTTATTGTTTTTTATAGGTGTGATGCAGGCTCTTATTGGTATTTGGATGGTAAATAGTGGTTTATCTACAAAACCGGCGGTGAGTCATTTTAGATTAGCAACACATTTGATGAGCGCTTTCACATTATTTGCATTTACATTTTGGTTTGCGCTTAAGTTGTTAAATCCTAAGGAAGAAATACAGGAAAGTAATGATGGGCATAAATTAAAATGGTGGACGATTTTATTTTTCATAATTCTTATTCTTCAGATTATTTATGGGGCTTTTACTGCAGGCTATGTTGAAGGCAATGCCGCTAAAATTCGTCCAGGGCAAATATTTAATACCTGGCCAAAAATGGGGGAAGAATGGATAGCTGAACAGGTAACTATGAAAGATAGTTTTTATTTAAACTTCTTTGAAAATGCAAGTGGCATACAATTTATGCACCGAACTCTAGCTATATTAGTTTGTATTGTTTTGAGTATTATTTGGTACAAATCTTCTAAACTCAAATTAACTGCAGCTCAATACCGCGGAGTAACTTTTTTAATTTACGGTTTAACATTACAATTTATTTTGGGAGTGTTAACTTTACTATACCATGTGCCTGTTGTATTAGGTGTATTGCACCAAACAGGAGCTTTCTTTTTATTTGCTACTTCAGTGTATTTGATTTTTCATGTATTTAGGAAAAAATCACATGAGTAAACTACATAAATTGTTAGAAAATTTAGTTGAAGCTATTTCATTTTCGAAAATAGTTTTATCGCCTCTATTAATAGGATTATTTATTGGTATTGTTATTTATGCGAACAAAACAGATGGAGTAGGATTGATAATTGGACTTATTGCAACACTTACCGGACTCGTTTTGGGTATTTTATTAGCCACATGGGCAAGAAAAAAGAGTGGGAGTGCTACAGAATTTAACTCTAGAATTAATGCATCTCCTGATATTGATGAGGCAATTAAAAAAGGTAAATCAAATTAATAATTTTAATAATTACCTTAGTTTTATCTCACCCCCGTAATTGTATTTTTCTTTCTGGTTCTAAATAATGCATTGAATTTATATTCAATACCCTCACTTGGCATCAAAGCTGGAGAATGAGCTAGTTGCATCACATTATTTATAAAGAAAAATCCAGAGAAATTAGTAATGTTATAGGTTTGCTTAGCCGTACTGTTTTTATTTTGATATAAAATTATCCAATCTTGTTTTGGACTTGCTTTTAAGTAGGCTTTGTACGTTTTTACGCTATCATCTAAACATACGCTTATAAATGTGACTTTATCACTAAATTTTTTCTTTAGATCAATAATCTTTTGCATCTCTTTCAAGCTGTTATCACTTTGTGTAGAAAAGAAATTTAAGTAAATATATTTTCCTTTATAATTAGATAAATTGACAATTTCTCCGGTTTTATCAATGGCAGTAAAATCAGGAGCTGGAGCACCAGGTTGTAATTTGTAAACAGATTGCAGAAGATTACCTGCAATTTTTTTATGCTCTTCAATTCGGGTTTCTCTATGCAGTTGCTCAATCACACTTTGAACTTGCTTTTTATCAAATTCTGGACTGTAATAAAAATCAATTAAACCTTTTAAAATCAACAACTCTCTAATGGTATCGCTAGTTATTGATCTATCGGATTTAAATTGATTTTTTAAATCATTGTAATCAGCAAAGGCATTAATACTATTGTAAATATTACCTCCATTTTTAGTTGAGGCAAATGCTTTTAAATAGCCCTTAAAATGACTGTTAAAAAACTGCATGTATTCGTAGTTGTTATATAAAATAGGTCTTTTGTCGATATACTGATTATACAACAAACTTTTACTACGAGAAATATTTGAAAAAAAATCAGCAAATGAATATTCTAAATAATGTTTGAAATATGAATTTTTAATATGGCTATATCGTTTTTTACTAGTCAATAAGAATGTATCCAACATTGCGTTTAGTTTTGCTGGAGACAAATAGGCATCTTTTTTATTAATAAATAAATTATTGTATTGAGTATTAAAATCAATTATTAAAGCATTTAATTCAGTACTATCTTTTCCGTAAACGGTTATATCAACTGTGGTTTCGGTACCTTCTTGATTATTAGTTAAAGAATCTTTTCCAGGAAAATAAATGCCATATACAAAATTGGGTTGTACATAAATTTTACCAATTAAATTGTCGATATTAATTAAGATAGGCTTGGTAATAGGAGACTGTAATTTTAATTCGAAATAACCATCTTTATCAACGGTATCAACACTTTCTTTTGTTCTAGTATAAGTAATGTAATCCGAAAAATCGCTTAAAACTACTTCTTTACCAATATGAGAAGCATCCGCTTTACCTTTAATGGTAATGTTTTGCGAACGACAGGTAAAAGTAATACTGAAAATTAAAAAAAGGATAAATCTCATATTCTTGTATAATACCAAATATACAATTAGTTACAGATTTATTTAGAGTGGATTTACTAAATTATGTTATCATTTATTCTGAAACATAAAAGTAATAAAGAACATATAAGGTTATGATACTCAATTATTTTTTGAACTTTTATGCCTTATATGGTAAATTATTAGTTACTATACCGATTGAGTAAAAAAACTAAAATGAACATTGCCGTACTTGCGAGTTTCAACGTAATTCATTTTACTACTTAAATCTGTTTTTTGCCCATGCTCAATTATTAGCCACCCATCTTTGTTTAGTAAATTATGAGTAAACACTAAATCATGAATCGTAGCAATGTTTTCTAATTCATAAGGCGGATCCGCAAATATGATATCAAATGTTGAGTGAGATTTTTCTAAATACTTAAATACATCTGCCCTGTCTGTTATAATTGAATTAATTTTCAAAGCTTTAGCAGTGTCTTTAACAAAGTTTAAACAAGGCGAATGTTTGTCAATGGCATAAATTTTTTGTGCACCACGAGAAGCAAATTCTAAACTGATATTTCCAGTTCCGCAAAATAAATCCAAAACGGTTAAGCCATCAAAATCAATTTTATTATTTAAAATATTAAATAAACCTTCTTTTGCAAAATCGGTAGTTGGCCTAACGGGAAGATTTTTAGGAGCTAAAATCTGCTTACCTTTATATGTGCCGCCAATTATTCGCAAAATAATCTGTTAATTAAAGTGTAATTAAAATGTTGTGGAGCGCCTGTAACGCCTGACCAGTTGAGGCTTTTGTTGCCAAGTGCCAAACGTATATTTTTGATGTACTTTTTTAAAGATGTAATCAACTCAGAATTAGCATCCAAATTACCAACAATACTAATGTTTGTTGTTAATGGATTTAGCTGGTATTGTTCTAAAATAAACAACACATAGTACAAAACGTCTTCTTGTGTTTTAATAGAAAATTGATTTGCTAACACTAATTTGTGTTCTTGCTTTACTACGACTTCTATATAGTTAGTATGAATAGATAAAAGAATTTGTTCTTTTACTAATTCTTCTGACACCAACATTAATTTAGATAGTACAGTTAAAGTATGTTTTAACTGATGGTTAGGAAAAATTAAATCTAAGGTTGATTTTAATGATTCATCTATGGCAAATATCAATTTAATATCTGTATTGATGTCATCTGTCAAAACTAATTTATCGGAAGTAGAACCTGTATTAAATTCTAACATCGATCGATTGGTATCACTATTATAAAAGGTATTAGGGCACAATGTAAATTGCCGAGTAAAATAATTAACGTAAACGTGTTGGTATTGTTTTTTAGAAAATTGAAAATGTTTAATAGCGCTTATTAAATGTTCGCCTAATGTATGTTTTAAAATATTTTCAATGGGATAATCGCATATGAATACCGGCTTATTTTGTGCGGATTCCAATTCGCAAAATTGAATTAAGTCTTCAGATAATTCAATCACTAAAACGTCTGCTGAATTAGAAGATTGACCAAATGATATATGATTTATACTGATTTCTGCTGACATGTTTGAATTACAAAACTAAACTATTAATGCGATTACGAAAATATAATTACTGTTTTTTAAGCAAAAACACTTCGCTTGGGAACGCGTTATGAGCTTTAATATCATAATACTCTTCTACTTGCTCTATTTTCCCATTTTTTTTAAAAGTCACTTTTGTTTCTGTATATCCGTTACAACTCTTTTGAAAAGCATCAAAACTCATATCCATAGCGCTGCTTTCATCCATTTTTTCAATAATTCTAACTACTCTCCATTTTTTTTTGCTGACCCAAATTTGGTTTGAAAGTGTATCACCTTCTAAAGCGCCAATTACATATACAGTTTGTTTGTTCCATTTTTGATGAGATAAGACCTGGGTATTATAACCTTCATTTTTCAAACGAGTATCAACATCTATTAGGTCTCTGTAATACATCCCGCCTAGTAATAATAATAAGGTATTTGTATTATATTTTGTTTTTTTTAATTCATTTTTTCTGAAACTATAAGAGCTATCATTTTTAAAAATTACAAAATTGCCTTCTGTTTTTTCGCCAAAGTCTATTCTAAATTTATCAGGGAACTCAATATACTCATGCCATTCGGAATGCCCAACAACGCTATCGTTTCGGTAATGCGTGTTTTTTTGAGAAAACGTATATAATTTGCAAGGGCCTTGTTTATATTTTTGATGCATAAAATCAATAACATCTTTTCCACTTTCAAACTTTACTTTTGGTTCTGCTACATTAATATCTAATCCAATTACTTGTGCATTTATATATGGAGCTAAAATGAATAAAATAATAATAATCGATATTTTCTTCATGTTTAATAAGTTAATTGTCTGTGAAACTCAGAACATATAATGGCACAAGCGTTTGCTGCATTTAAGGATTCACTGCCATTATCACTAGCAGCTGGAATTGTAATGGGATGAGTAATATGGTTTAATACATTGTTTGTAATGCCATTGGCTTCATTTCCAATAACAATCAAACCATGTTTTAATGGAGAGGTGTAAATGTTTTTTCCTTCTAATAAAGCTCCATAAATAGGAATTCCAGATAATTTTGGTAATAATTCTTCAAAACTATGATACACTACATTTACTCTTAATACAGCACCCATACTGGCTTGTAAGGTTTTTGGGTTGTATAATTCAGTACAGTTTGGAGAACAAATAACCTGATTAATACCAAACCAATCTGCAATTCGGATAATAGTACCTAAGTTACCCGGGTCTCTTATATCATCTAAATAAAGAATGGTTGAGGAACTCAATTCATCTATATTTAAAGTTTGTTGGCATTCTTTAACAATAGCTAATACTTGATTGGGTGTTGTTTGAAGACTTATTTTTTTTAATTCCTCAAGACTTATTTCAGAATAATTTATTTGATTAAGTGTCAAAATTTGTTGGTAATTGCTAATGAATTCAGCAGTAGCAAATACTTCTTTAAGGTCAAATTTTTGCTGAGTAATAAACTCGGTTACTAATTTGATACCTTCAATTATAAACAAACCAGCGTCCACTCTATTTTTTTTAGAGTGAAGGGATTGAATATATTTTATCTGATTTTTACTAATCATTTTTTAAAGCTAAATTAGTAGGCTATAAATGTAAGTAAACCATTTGACCTATATACAGGATATTCATATTTTTTTGAAGCGTTTTTTCAAAACTAGTTGGGCTGGTCTCTGGCTAGTAGCATGCTTTATAGCCATGAGTTCATGTAATGTCAATAAACATTTAAAAGAGAATGAACTATTATTACAAAAAACAGGCATTAAGAGTAATGGAACGGCTATTGATAATGATGAATTAGAGGCATTTATCCGACAAAAACCTAATCGAAAAATTTTAAAATTAGTTCGTTTTAACTTGTGGCTTTACAATCAGGTTGATCAACAAAAAATGTTGAAAAAGAAAGAACAACGTGATGCTAAATTTGATAGAATTAATGCAAAACGAATTGCTAAAAATGAACGAAGAAACCTGCGAAGAATTAAAAAAGGAAAGCCAACCAAATTACCTAATCTTAAAAATAAGGAAAAACCAACTTTTCGTGAAAGTATTATGGAGGCAGGAGAACCACCTGTTATTTTAGATACATTTTTGACTAAAATTACTAAAAACCAATTACAGAAATTTGTATTCTCTCGCGGTTATTTCGACTCTAAAGTAAGAGATAGTTTAGTTATTGACACGAAAGCAAAACGAGCAAAAACATTTTATTTTATTTCAAAATCAGAGCCTTATTTTGTAAGAGGAATTAATTATAAAATTGATGACCCGCTCATTGAATATTTTATTTTAAATGATAGTACATCATCATTAATTAAGCATAATACTATTTATAACGAAGAGGTTTTTCAAAAAGAACGAGAGCGTATTACAGAGAGTCAGTTGAATAATGGTTATTTTTATTTTGCTCCTGAGTATGTTTATTATTTAGTGGATACTAATTTAGTAGGACACAATGTAAACTTAACTATTGGCGTAAAAATGTTTTCACGTTCTTATAGTGAAAGCAACGACTCATTAGTCTATATCAACCACCCGCGTTTTTACATACAAAATGTATTTGTTATACCTGAAGTAATTCCAGATTTTAGAGGTAGAGCCAGTGAAGCCTATATGAAAGATACTGTAGAGTATAATAGCATTAAAATATTACACAATAATAAATTAAAGTTCCGTAAAAAAGATTTAACTCGTGATATTTCTGTATCTCCAGGGCAGTTATACCAACAAAATTTTTCGGAAGAAACGTATAAAGGATTAACGTCATTAAAAGTGTTTAAGAGTGTATTCATTCAATATTTAAAAAACCCTAATTATTCAGATAAATTAGATTGTTATATTGTATGCCAGCCACTCGTAAAGCAAGCATTAACTGTTGAAACAGAAGGCACAAACACGTCGGGTAACTTAGGTGTGGCAGGTAGTTTGGTATTTCAAAATAAAAATGCGTTTAGAGGTGCTGAATTAGTTGAGCTAAAATTAAAAGGATCATTAACGGCTCAAAAACAATTTAATACTACTGAAACAACTAATATTAATAATGTTCAAAGTACTTTTAATACGATACAATTTGGACCAGAACTAAATTTTTATTTCCCAAAACCTTTGTTTCCTTTTACCTTATTTTATTATAAAAAAGATGCGAGTGAAAAACGTTATTTCACTCAGCCCAAAACCATTGTTAATTTATCTGTTAACTATCAATCCCGTCCTGAGTTTAATAGAACTATATCTTCAATTTCGTATGGTTTTAAGTTTACCAATAGCAAGGGATTGTTTACTTATGATGTTGTGCCTTTTGAAGTGTATAGTGTAAAAGCTAAATTATTTGGCACTTTCCAAAGTGATTTATTAAATCTGAATGATTTCTTTTTACTAAATTCTTTTCAAGATCACATTACTACATTATCTAAAGTGTCGGCAACGTATAATAATCAAACTATTGCTAAAAAAAGAAATTTAATGTATTTAAAAATGACCTTAAGTTCTTCGGGTAATATTTTAAGAGGAATTTATAATGCTACCGATCAACCTCAAGATGCACAAGGGAGGTACTTAATTCAAGGTGTTCCATTTTCTCAATTTGTAAAGCTAGATGTAGATTATCGTTTTTATATCAAAGTGAGAAAGTTGAACAAGGTCGTTTATCGTTTAGCAGGTGGTGTTGGAAAACCTCTGAAAAATTTAACGAGTTTACCTTACGAGCAAAGTTTTTTTGGTGGAGGGCCAAATAGTAACAGAGCCTGGCGTGCCAGAACGTTAGGCCCGGGTGGTTATTCTCAACCTGATGATGTTACAGCTAGATATGACAAGATAGGCAATATTCAAATTGAGAGTAATATTGAATACCGTTTTCATATTTTCAAATCCTTTTATGGAGCTTGGTTTGCTGATGCTGGTAATATTTGGTTATCCTACGATGATCCAAATAAACCAAATGGACAATTTAAATGGGATAAATTTTACAAAGAAATAGGATTAGGTTCTGGTTTTGGTTTACGTTACGACTTTAGTTTCTTTGTGTTAAGATTAGATGCCGCTATTCGAGTTTATGACCCTCAGTATGCTGAAAACAAAAGATTGATACTGGGTACGCAAACTCTTAGGCAAACATCATTTTATACTAATTTTGGTATTGGCTATCCGTTTTAGCATTTTTGCTAAACCTTACTATCTCTTAAATAATCTTATCTTTCAGCCTTATCCCCGCTACACTGTATTTTTAATGCTGCGCCAACACTGTATTAAATTTAATAAACTCTTAACTCAAATTTATCCCTAAAAAACTTTGTTATCCAAATTTTTAATATAATTTAGCTATAACATTTCGTCCCTGGTTCCCTGTTCCTTTTTATTACGCTTACCTGCCCTCTTTTTATTTGTACTTAATGCACACTTTTTGTAAATTAGATTGCTGCTACAAAAAATTAAGTAGCATAAAAGATGAAAAAAATTGTATTGATATTTATTGCACTATTGGCTTTTAACTTTACAATTAAAGCTCAAACTAATTTAGTCCCTAATCCAAGTTTTGAGATTTTTGATACTTGCCCTGACAATCTTGGTCAAATAAGTAGGGCAAACGGTTGGTTTTCTTCTAAACCTTCGCCAGATTATTTTAATTCATGTGCCAACTCTTCTGATTGGTCATATGTTCCATCTAACTATTGGGGTTATCAAATTCCAGCTTCTGGTTTAGGATACGCTGGCTTCACAGCCAAAGTCGGTCAATTCAATATAAGAGAATATCTTTCTATACAACTAAATAATTCTCTTCAAATTGGAGCGAAATATTTTGTTAGCATGAAAGTTTGTTTAGCTTTTAATCCAAATTTCGGTTCCTCAGATTATTGTGGTATAAATAAGCTAGGAGCACTTTTTTCAACTAACATATATTCTGATATAGAAAATGCCCCCATTTGCAATTGTCCACAATTTTATTCAAGTTCGATTATCTCCGACACATTAAACTGGACAATGATTAAAGGATCTTTTGTTGCGGATTCGATTTATAAATTTATAAATATTGGTAATTTTTTTACTGATTCAATGACAGACTCATTACAAATTACTGGTAATTTTTGTCAAACATATTATTATTTGGATGATGTTTGCGTATCTATAGATTCCATTTTTGCATTCAATTATTTAACTAATTTAAATACAAACCTAGTATTATCAGACCAAAAGGGTATATTTTATCCAAATCCAACAGAAAATGTTTTAAATATAGAATCAGAATTAGTTTTTAATGAATTAAGAATATATAATCTAAAGGGAGGGCTTGAATTTATTCATAAAATAAGTTTTTCGAAAAAATACAGTCAGGATATATCTAATTTAAAAAGTGGAAGCTATTATATAATTGTACTGAATAATGATAAAATAATCTCTAAAAAAATAATTCTTAAACTTTAAACTATGAAAAAATCAAAAGTTCTCGCATTTAAGATCTTGTTCTTAGCAAGCCCTTTTATTGTAAATGCTCAGTGGAATTTATCTCCACCTAATTTATTCAGTACTGCAGGAAATGTTGTAGGTATAGGTACTTCCTCGCCAAATCAACTTTTAACGGTAACAGGTGGCAATATTAATGTTCAAACTCCAAATAGAGCCTATATGATAGGTAATAGTAGGATTTTATGGCATAACAATATAACGTCTAGCATATTTGTAGGTGTTGGTACAGGTACCTCAGGTCTTAATAATACCTTTGTTGGTTTTAATGCAGGGAATAATGCAGTCGCGACGGGGACTAATAATACTTTTATAGGTTCAAGAGCTGGCGAAAATTGTACTGCCGGTACAGGCAATACATTATTAGGAGTAGAAACAGGAGGTAAACTTACTGCTGGCAACTTCAATACATATTTAGGCGCACAGGTAGCAAATTTAACAGCAAGCGGAAACGAAAATGTAGCTATAGGCCATGATGCTATGCAATCGGTAGCATTCTCTTCTCAAAATGTGGTTATTGGCGGTTTAGCTTATATCAGTAACCCTAGTATTGGAACTGGAAATGTTATGATGGGCTTCAGAGTAAGTCAGCTTCGCACGGTATCTGACAATAATATAGTAATAGGAAATAATGCTAATGCCTCAATTATAGGCGGCACTAATTTAGCCGATAATAATATACTTTTAGGCGCCAACACAAGAGCATCTGTTGCTAATTTAGTTAATGCAGTTACATTAGGTTCAAATACAAGAGTGCGCGCAAATAACAAAATGATATTGGGGGATAATAACATGATGGTTGGAATTGGTTTATCAAATGATAATTCACAAAATGGCCCACAAAATAAATTGGAAATTAATACGGGCTTAGTTGTGAGCGAACCACCATTAGCTGCATCAGGCTTGCGTTTTAGAGATTTAACATCGGTGTCTCCTACAACACCTAACCCTGGTTTAGGTGTTTTGGGGGTTGATTTAAATGGCGATGTAATTTATGTGCCTGGTGGAGGCGGCTCAGTAATTGGCAACATTTGTAATACAAATACAAATCCTTTAACTAGTGATTGGGAAATTCCATTAAACACGCATAATTTTTTATTTGGTGGTCAAGGCACATCTAATTACAATGTTGGCATAGGAACTACCTGTACTCCCGCTGCTAAACTGGATATATTGGAAGTATCCGGTACTAATGCTACAACTGCATTAAATGTAATTAATAAAGACTTATACGGTATTGGTATTAATGTTGCTGCAACAAAAGGTCCTTTTGGTGTTTATTCAGTAGCTAGCTATGCGGATCCTGTTACTCTTAGAACAGTTGGGGTTTATGGAGAAGCTAATTATAATAATTCAGTTAAGGATAATTATGGGATCTACGGAGTAGCAAAAAATAATAATGCGGGAAATAATATAGGAGGATATTTTGATGCCACAAGCGTAGTTGATTTTAATACAGGTGTAAGGGCTTATGCTAATAATGGCAACGTTTATAATACAGGTGGTGAGTTTCAGGCAATATCAAACGTGGCAGGGTCGCTTAACAAAGGTGTTTCTACCTTAGCATTTGGCACATCCAGTAACCCAAACATTGCACTTTATGCACAAGTAGATATTAACAGACCACAGGATTATGCAGGTTATTTTGATGGTAACGTTTATGTAAATGGACCAACTAGTGGCACAGGTTATTTAATGGCATCAGACGCTATGTTTAAAACAAATGTCGATACTATCACAAATGCTTCAAGTATTATTAACTCATTAAAACCAAAGCAATTTTATTATGATACGACAAATGCGTATGGATTAAATTTCAGTAATAAAAAACAATATGGTTTAATTGCCCAAGAAGTAGAAACTGTTTTGCCTGAATTGGTTGGAAAGGCTCATCAAAATGTACAAAAAGATACCGCAGGGAATGTTATTACCATGGCAACAGATTATAAAACCGTTAATTATAATGCGCTTTTTGGCATCATGATCAAAGCTATGCAAGAGCAACAATTAAAAATTGACAGTTTAACTACAAAGTTAAATTCAAAAGACAGCGTACAAGATGCGCGCTTAACAGCTTTGGAAAATACTATTGCCCAATGTTGTTCAAATGCTAACACGCGCACATCAAACAACTCAAATCCAAAAAACAACAACTCGTTGGATATTGAGCTAAGCGATAAAGAGGCTATTGTATTGGAGCAAAACGTGCCAAATCCTTTTGCTGAGCAAACTACTATTACTTACAATGTACCTGCAAGTGTTGGTAAAGCACAGTTAATTTTCTTTAACACCAACGGGCAGGTTATTCAAACCGTAGATATTAAAACACGCGGAAAAGGTAAAGTAAATGTTTTTGCTTCTGATCTTTCAAGTGGTTTATACAACTACACTTTGGTTGCTGATGGTAAAGTAATTGATAGTAAGAAAATGGTGAGAGAATAATATCAGTAAGCAGTATAGGGGTGGCAGAATGCAGTAAAGCCATAAACACTAAAAATACGCCCGTTGTCCTTTGATAGCGGGCGTATTTTATTATCTTTACAGCCTTACTTCAACTACATAATGAGCTTTACAGAAGAATTACATAAAAGAAAGACCTTTGCTATTATTGCCCATCCCGATGCCGGTAAAACAACCTTAACCGAAAAGCTATTGTTGTTTGGAGGTGCTATTCAATCGGCAGGTGCGGTTAAATCTAATAAGATCAAAAAATCAACCACTTCCGATTTCATGGAAATTGAGAAACAACGGGGTATCTCCGTTTCTACATCCGTAATGGCTTTTGATTATCGCGATTTTAAAGTGAATATTTTAGATACTCCCGGTCACGAGGATTTTGCTGAAGATACATACCGTACCTTATCTGCTGTGGATAGTGTAATTATGGTGATTGATTGTGTAAAAGGAGTAGAGCCTCAAACACGTAAATTACTGGAAGTTTGTCGTATGCGTAATACGCCCGTTATTGTATTCGTTAATAAAATGGATCGTGAAGGACAAAATGCATTTGACTTACTAGATGAAATTGAAAAAGAATTAAAAATTAGAGTGCGCCCTTTAACCTGGCCAATAGGTATTGGTAAATCATTTAAAGGCGTTTATAATTTATACGAAAAAAAATTGTCGCTTTTTCAGGGTGATAGCAAAACTACGGTTGAAGAAAGTGTAGTTTTAGATAATGTAAACGATAGTGAAATCGAAAAATACATTAGCGAAGATTTTGCTAATCAATTACGTGATGATATTACTTTAATTGATGGCGTGTATGATGATTTTGATAAACGTGAGTATTTAAAAGCAAATGTAAGTCCTGTGTTTTTTGGAAGTGCTGTAAATAATTTTGGTATTAAAGAATTGCTGGATTGTTTTGTGGAGATTGCACCAACGCCACAAGGTAGAGATACTGATTTAGCTGGGTACATTGAACCAGAGTCACCTAAATTTAGTGGCTTTGTATTTAAAATTCACGCTAACTTAGATCCTAAACACCGCGATAGAATTGCCTTTTTACGAATTGTATCTGGTAAGTTTGAACGTAATAAATATTATTATAATGTGCGAGAGCAAAAGGATATGCGCTTTAGTAATCCAACAGCTTTTATGGCGCAACAAAAATCTGTGATTGATGAATCTTATCCTGGTGATGTCATTGGCTTGTATGACGCAGGTAATTTTAAAATTGGCGACACTTTAACAGAAGGTGCTAAATTTCATTTTAAAGGTATCCCAAGTTTCTCGCCCGAATTGTTTAAATATGTTACTAATTTGGACCCAATGAAAACCAAACAATTGCAAAAAGGTTTGGAACAATTAACAGATGAAGGAGTAGCACAGTTATTTACTAAAAAAGCAGATGGTCGTAAAGTTGTTGGTACCGTTGGGGCTTTACAGTTTGAGGTAATTCAACATCGTTTAAAATCGGAGTATAACGCTTCGTGTGGTTACGATTCGGTAAACTTATATAAAGCTTTATGGATAGAATGTAGCGACAAGAAAAAACTGGATGAATTTTTAATTGATAAATCAAATCATATTGCTTTTGATAAAGAAAACCGTTTGGTGTTTTTAGCAGAGTCGGCATGGTTATTAGAAATGGCTCAAACTAAGTTTCCTGAAATTAAGTTCCATTTAAAGAGTGAGTTTTAATATTAATGGAACGCAGATAACACAGATTTATTAAGATAAAAAATGATAAAAATTATTTAGTAATTGTAGATTATATTCAACACAAATCATACTCAATCATAACAACCAGCGTCATCAGCGTTCTATAAAAAAACAAACACAATGGCAAATATTTTCGAATTCAACGGTTACAAGCCCGTTATTGATAAAAGTTCTTTCATTCATCCAAATGCAACCGTTACTGGTAATGTAATTATTGGTAAAAATGTATATGTTGGTCCGGGAGCTGCTATTCGTGGCGATTGGGGACAAATTATCATTGAAGATGGTTGTAATGTTCAAGAAAACTGTACGATACACATGTTTCCTGGCACAACGGTTTTATTAAAAGAAGCAGCACATATAGGCCATGGTGCTATCATACATGGTGGTACTATTGGCAAAAATGTGTTAGTGGGGATGAACGCTGTAGTAATGGATAATTGTGTAATTGGAGATAATTGTATTATAGGCGCATTATGTTTTGTGCCAGCAGATACGATTATTGAAGATAGAAAAGTAGTAGTTGGTAATCCGGGAAAAGTTGTAAAAGAGGTGAGTGATGACATGATTGCTTGGAAAACTAAAGGAACAGCTTTATACCAACAATTACCTGCAGATTGTTATGCAACTTTAAAACCTTGTGAACCACTTCGAAGAATGCCAGCCTTTAGACCAGAGCAACAAAATGAATACAAAACTTGGAACGAAGAAAAAGCTAAGAAAAAATAGACTATAATCCTTAATGATCATAAGCGTAACAAGGCGGAGCCTTAAAGTTAAGCTTAATGTTTAGTGTAATTCCAAAAAAGAAATACCAATCTTTGGTTCTAGGGTTGCCACGCTGTTTATTAATATTATTACCGGCATTTTTTGAACGGTCGGATAATTTAAGAGTATGTATGCCATTAACAACAGATGTTTCCCAATCTGGATAAGTACCGCTAACATCATCCAAATAATCTGTAAATGTTTTTCTAGGGCCCCATTCCAAACCAATGCCTACTTGTTTGGATACGTTCATTTTGGTGCCTATACCAAACGGAATAGATACCTGTGTTAATTTATAGCCTTTCGATTGTCCTTCTGTATTTAAAGGTTGCAAATCTATCCAGAAATTACCGAGCTGTGCTCTTGGTTTAAAATTAAATACATCAATCCCCAGAAATAAATAAGTAGTAAATTTATATTTATCATTACTAATACGATATTCTAAAAAATTAAATTCAGCAATTGCATTGAATTCAATAATCCGAGATTTGAAATTTAGATTACGTTGTACTTGATCAGCATCATCACTTTGTGAATCATCTCCCATAATACCACCCCAGTTAATACCACCTCTAAAGGCATAACGATAATTAGGTGTAAATCTATAAAATGCACCTGCGGCAGGTTGTGTTAAAAAAAATTGTCTTCTCGGATTTAAGTCGCCAATATAATAGGAACCACCAATCAAAAAACCAACTTCATGTTGACGAAAATTTCTTCTTCGTTGTTGTGAAAACAAATGCGAAGAAAGTAGAGTGCAAAAAAGAAATATGTAGAGGCAAAACTTCATTAATGTATAAACGCAGTAATAGTTAAAATAGTATGTGAAATAATTATTTTTTTGTGGCTACAAAATAACGATTTTAATTTTATAAGTTGTTTGTTTATCTTCTACTAAAATAAAATACAGGCCTGAGGCTAGATTATTTCTTTTAATGGTGTAGTTAATAGATTGGCAATTATCTTCCATTACTATTTGCCCGGA
The DNA here is from genome assembly GCA_046594225.1 of Bacteroidia bacterium. Classification (GTDB taxonomy): domain Bacteria; phylum Bacteroidota; class Bacteroidia; order B-17B0; family Aurantibacillaceae; genus UBA4416. Next base: position 24,440 of record JBKJPW010000139.1, on the reverse strand, counting down.
AGAATTATACAATTTTATTTTTTTCTGTTCAGCATTAGCGAATATTAAATTCGTTTCACTTAATAAAGGATTTGGAAATACCTGAATGTTTTCTTCAGCATTCAAAACTTTAACATTATCTGGTACTTGGCCACACATCATGGTAGCAAAGCCATCTAGTTTACCATAACCCCATTTATTGTTAGGTAAAGTAGATCCCGTAAAAACATCATTGTAGGCACAATTAATAATTGCTTGTTTTAATTGTTGATTAGTAGCGGTTGGATTTTTTTGAAAATAAAGTGCTGCTAATCCTGCTACTACCGGGCTAGAGGCAGATGTGCCGCCAGCAGTTCGGTGGTAACCTCCTTGAGCAACGATGCTTGGAAAACTAACAACATAGCCAGGAAGCATACTCAGTGGCAGGGCAGCTAAAATGTTAGCACCTGTTGCTGTAATCTCTGGCTTTATCCTATTGTCGCGTGTAGGTCCCCAGCTGCTACTTTCATGAAGTTGTCCTGGTACTTCATTAGTAACTTGTAGGTTATTATTAACATCTATGTATTTATTTCTATTGATATAATTTCCCACTGCAATTACTTCGTTGCTGCACTGAAAACTACTAACAATGGTTTGTAATGTGTCTGCCATTTTATAGTTTACAATTTTAGGATACTCTGTAACTGTGGGCATAGTTACCGTTACATAATTAAAATTCCAAGAATCGATTCTGCCTGTTCCGGTGTGTGAAATACTCCATAAATAATTTAAACTATCCGCTTGAATTGATATAGCTAATTCATAAACCCCAAATGGGTTAATGCTTGCAATACTAGTTACAATACCTATTCGGTTTGTATTATTGTAAATCGTATCTCTTTTTATTGTATTTAACGCGTAATTATAAGGCTTAAATGAGGTTGCACCTAAATCTGTCAAATTAAGATTGGTAACACCTACACTATACCTCACATTTTTAATTTGCAGGGTATCCGCATATTCTAAAACTGAAAAAGTTGAAAAATTATTAGTAATCCAGGTAAAATTAGTATCTGTATTTATCACATTATATCCTACATGAAATGCCAGTGCACCACCATTACCACATGACGCTACTAAGGCTCTACCCGGAGTATTAGCAATTAATAAATCAATCATTTGCGCTTCTAAATCAGTACCATCATGGCTTCCATAATAATCGCCAACACTAGCATTTACAACTAATGGTTTATTTAATAGTTGGGCTTTGGTAACAATGTATTGCATCGCATCAGCAATTGTAAAACCAGGCCTATTAAAATCCAAAGCAACAACAATAATGTCTGCTTTTGGAGCCATACCTTCGTATTTATTTACCGAATAACCATTTCCTGCTGCAATTCCTGCGCTATTTGTGCCATGTCCATAATGTGTTAAATCATCATGTGTGCATTGCCCTAAATCAATTTGAGTATTATTCCATTCCTGACCATATCCAAAGGGAGTAGGAGTATTGGCAGCTAAAGGCTTTGTCATATCCCATAAATATTTAATGCGCGAATTTCCATTCACGTCTTTAAAATCTGGATGATTAAAATCAGTACCCGAATCAATAATACCCACAATTACACCAGCGCCATTATAAGCTTGTGCTAATGGCGTTGTGCCAGATTTTATTTTTGTTATTCTATTTCTTATATGCGCAGTGTCACTCATCACTTGTAAGTGATGCTGGATATACTCCATACGAATTATATTTTTGTGTTGAGCTAGCTGTTGTATAACTTGAGCAGTAGCGCTAATGGAAGTAATATTTCCAACCTGGTAATGAAATTGTACATCAGAAAAATCAGAATAATTTATTTCTGTATTTGGTTTTGTAAGCACTAACACATTAATTTTCTTTATGTTATCAGTTTCACTTAACTTGCGTATAAGTTCTGTATTAAAAACAGATTGCGCTCTCAAACCTAAGAATGTAAGTATGATAAAAAATGTAAAATAAAACTTCATGCGGTAAATTTATAAGCATTAAATTACAAATAATTTAGATATTTACAGCATGCGATTTAACCTGTTTTTGCTTTTATGCAGTTTTTTATGTGTTTCTCACATAAAAGCTCAGGATTCCGTTGCTTTTACTAAAGATTTTAGGCTCTATGAAGGCTTATATTTGGGTTATCAAGATTTTAGATATAATTGGCCTATTCCAAAAGAAAAAATCATTACAAAAATAAATAAAGATCAGTTAGATTTTTACTCAAAATTAATTGAAGAAGAATTTATTGAATATACAGAAAGAGATGGTTCTGTTACAAAAATGAAATCTGCTAAAGTATGGGGCTATTGCCAGAATAATATCATTTTTATTAATCAGGAAAATAATTTTTATAGAATCCCTGTTTTTGGTGCAGTGAGCAATTTTATTGGTACGGTTGAGGTTACTAATTATTCGCCCGGTTATGATCCATTTATGAATGCACCTATCGGAAGTACTGCTAATAAAGTAAGAGAAATCAGACAATATTTATTTGATTTTTATAGCGGAGAAATAGCTCCTTTTAGTGTTGAAAAAATGGAAGAATACTTGAAACGCGATGAGCCTATTTATAAAGAGTACATGACTTTAAACAAAAAAAAGAAAAAAGAAATGGCCACAAAATATATACGAATGTATAATGAGAAACATTGGGTGTATTTTCCTAAAGGTTAAAAAATATAAATTTCTCAAACGTATATTTTAATCTCTTATTTTTGTAATTATTAAAACACAATGAAATGAAAAAAATAATTTTAAGTTTATTGCTTATAACTGCAGCTACTAGTTTTGCTCAATTTACAGCTAAGGATGTATTTAGTTCAAAAAGCATTGTTTGGTACGGTTTAAATTTTTCTGAAGCAAGAATGATAGGCCAATTTGACCAAGCTATGGGAGCAGGCCCAGCATCAGCTAGCGATTTAAAAAATAAATGGATTCCAGGCTGGAATGCTTTAATACAAACTGAACAAAAAAATTATAAAATAAAAGAAGCTTTTCAAAAAGATGATGTGTTTTATGATGTTACACCAACTGATAAACAAAACTACGACATCAATAATAATGAGTTGATGAGTTTTAATTCTTATGTGTTTAAGGATGCTCAAAAAACAGCTAGTACTATTGTTTCTAAGTTAAGTGGAAGTCAAAAAACAGAAGGTATTGGTGTTACGTTTATTGTTGAAAGCTTTAATAAATCATCCGATGAGGCAGTTATTTATGTCACTGTGTTTGATATAAACACTAAAAATATTCTAATTCTAGAAAGAATGGTTGGTAAACCAATGGGTATCGGTTTAAGAAACTTTTGGGCAGGAGCTGTTAAACATGTTATTAAACAAATTACAACAGATTTTTATAGCAAGTGGAGAACATTGGCTAAATAAGTTGATTTTTATAATTAAAAAGGCGTTCTGAAAGCTTTTGGAACGCCTTTTTTTTATTTTCCCCTTTATTTATTGGGTTTTTCTACTAACTTTATAACCTCAAATTTTATTTATTATGTCAGAAGTAGGAAGACAAATTATTTACAGTATGGTAAATGTATCTAAGATACATCCGCCACAAAAACAAGTATTAAAAGATATTTATATCTCCTTTTATTACGGAGCCAAAATTGGTGTTTTAGGTTTAAACGGTTCAGGTAAATCGTCCTTATTAAAAATAATGGCTGGTTTAGATAAAGATTATTTAGGAGAGATTCACCAATCCCCTGGTTATAGCATAGGTTTATTAGAGCAAGAGCCACAGTTAGATGAAACAAAAACAGTTATTGAAATTGTTCGTGAAGGTGCGCAAAAGCATGTTGATATTTTAAATGAGTTTGAAGAAGTGAACAACAAGTTCATGGACGAAGAAATATTAAACGATCCAGATAAAATGGATAAGTTAATTAACCGTCAGGCTCAATTACAAGATTTAATTGATCAACATGATTTATGGAATTTAGATACTCGTTTAGAGCGCGCCATGGATGCATTGCGTTGTGCAGAAAGCGACACGCCTATCAAAATTTTATCAGGTGGTGAGCGTCGTCGTGTGGCGTTATGTCGTTTGTTATTACAAGAACCAGATATTTTATTATTAGATGAGCCTACCAACCACTTAGATGCGGAAAGCGTTGATTGGTTAGAGATTCATTTACAACAATATAAGGGAACTGTTATTGCAGTAACCCATGATAGATACTTTTTAGATAACGTTGCAGGTTGGATTTTAGAGTTAGACCGTGGAGAAGGTATTCCATGGAAAGGAAATTACTCATCTTGGTTAGAACAAAAAGGAAATCGTTTAAAACAAGAGGAGAAAACAGAAAGTAAACGTCAAAAAACATTAGCGCGTGAGTTAGACTGGGTTCGTCAGGGAGTTAAAGGACGTGGTGTAAAACAAAAAGCCCGTTTAAATAACTACGATAAAATGATGAACGAAGACATTAAGGATAAAGAAGAAAGATTAGAAATCTTCATTCCTAACGGTCCTCGTCTTGGTAACGAAGTTATTGAAGCTACTGAAGTATCAAAAGGATTTGGAGATAGATTATTATACGAACACTTAAATTTTAAATTACCTCCTGCGGGAATCGTTGGTATTATTGGGCCAAATGGTGCTGGTAAAACAACGTTGTTCCGCATGATTATGGGCGAAGAAAAACCAAACTCTGGGGAATTTAAAGTTGGGCCAACCGTAAAAATTTCTTATGTCGATCAGTCGCATGCAGATTTAGATCCAAATAAAACCGTGTATGATATATTAAGCGGAGGTTTAGATAATATTACTTTAGGTGGTAAAGCAATGAATTCGAGAGCTTATATTTCTCGTTTTAACTTTGGCGGAAGCGATCAAGGAAAAAAAGTATCTGTATTATCGGGTGGAGAACGTAACCGTTTGCATTTAGCAATGGCTTTAAAAAATGAAGGTAATGTATTGTTGCTGGATGAGCCTACCAATGATTTAGATGTAAATACATTACGTGCCTTAGAAGAAGGTTTAGAAAACTTTGCAGGTTGTGCCGTAATTATTAGTCACGATAGATGGTTTTTAGATCGTGTGTGTACGCACATTTTAGCTTTTGAAGGCGATAGTTCAGTTTACTGGTTTGAAGGCGGCTATAGTGAGTATGAAGAGAATCGCAAAAAACGTTTAGGTAATGTTGAGCCTAAGCGCCCTCGTTATAAAAAGTTGGTAGTGTAATTAAAATTAATAAAAAAATAACCACATAGGCACATAGTTATAAATTCTATGTGCCTATGTGGTTTAAAAAAGTAAAAGATTGATTAAAACAATTACCATAATATTTCTGCTGTTAAGCTTTGTCATTAAATCGCAAGACGAAATAATTACAAAGGAGCATCAATACGATCCTGATCCTGAGTTAAAAATTAAATCTTTAAAAAAAGATACGATTACTTACCTGTCAAAAGGAAAATTAGAGAAAATTGCTTCTGATAATGTAGTAGCTGTAAGATTTAACTATAAACAACGAGGTTCAAAGTATCTATACATTAAAGCGAATGATGAAAGAATTTACGGAATTAAATTAGGCAATGCATTTTTTAAAGCAGATTATAGATTTAGCGCCGACATTCAGCCCGAATTAGCCAAGCTTTATTTTATGGAAAAGTTTAGAGTATATGATAGTATCATATATGAAAACGTAACAAGACAAGCTTACATTATGAATATGGAGACAAAAGAAAAAAACAAACTACCACCACTAAAAGGTTTCTATATTTATTTTAAAGAGGATCAATTGCATCGCGAAATTAAATCTCACGTATTTTATACAACCAACGATTCTACACAGTTAATTATAAAGGCTGCTATTAGTGGCGATACTTATATTTACTCAGTTAATGAAAAAGATATTGAAGCGATTGGCATTCAATCTGATGGAGCTTTAGCTGCGAGAATAGCTATGGGAATTGATTCATATGGAGGGGCGGTTCAGTATTATCAAAATAAGTGGTTAACCAAATTTAATTTTCCACTTTGGAGTTTGAGTTGGTAATAATTTAATTTTAATAGTTTGTTAAGATTCATTTTCATATTTTTTTTAGTCATTACCGTTTCTTGTTCAAAAGATCCGGCAACCTTTCATTTAGAAAATCTCAACAACAATGAAATTGGATGCTTCGGTCATGCAGGGATGGGATTTTACTCTGCATATCCAGTTAATTCATGGCCTGGATTTGTATCTTGTTTAAATAGAGGTGCTGATGGAACGGAGATGGACATTAGCATGACCAAGGATAGTGTGTTGGTTATTATACATAATGGCGCTAACCTACAAGAAAATACATCGTGTTCTGGCGCAATAAAAGATTTGAATTGGTCTGAAATAAATGAATGTAAAATAAAATCTAACTTTTTTAAAGATTCGAAATTATTATCATTGGATGAATTCATTGAAAAAAATCCTAATCCAAAAGATTATATTTTTACTTGGGATACAAAATTATCTGAGTTTAATCAAGAATACTATGGCGTTTTTTCGCGTGCTATTATTCACACCATCAATAAATATGATTTAAATGAGAATGTGTTTATTGAAAACCCTTTTGCTGATTTTTTGCAACGGATAAAGGATTTAAGAAACGACGCGCATTTATTTATACTAGCCGATGATTTTGAAGAGGGCTTAATACAAGTTAAACAACATAGTTTTTTCGGACTATCTATGCATACTAACCAAGTTACAGCAGAGCAAGTAAAAAACGCACATAACCAAAATGTGAGAGTAACTATTTATGGCGTATTATCTGAAAAAGAAAACTATGCTGCCATTGAAAAATGTCCTGATTTTATGCAAACAGATGATATTAATTACCTTTTAAAAGTGTTTGGAAAGTATAATAAAGGCAAAGGTTTTTTGTATGATGTGACGAAGTAGATTGTTGTTTGTTTCTAGTAATGAAAACGACATTGTATAATCGTTAGAGTACCTTCATAAAATGAATACACCAAACGATGTTCTTGTGTAATTCTTCTGCTCCAGTAGCCACTTAAATTTCCTTTTAAGGGTTCAGGCTTACCAATCCCTTTAAACGGATGTGTTTTGCAAGAAAGAATTAAATTTTTAATTTTCGCAACGATGGTATCGTCATTTTTAACCCAAAAATCATAGTCAGCTTTTGCTTTTTCGTGCCACAAAATCTTTTCAACGGTCATTATGCAGTAGGGTCAAATTCAATTAAATGATCGCCAGCTTTTGTGTCTTCAATACTTTTGTAAAGTCTTTCTGCATTGACTTTTGAGCTCAACAAATAATCTGTTTCTACTAAGCTATTATAATCTTCTAAAGCTAAAACAACAACGCTTTTTCCATTTGGGCGATGCACAATTAAAGTTTCGTGATTATCGGAGGTCAAGTCTAAATTTTTCTTTAAAGACTTACGCAACTCTGTATAATTAATACTTAACATGATGTGATTTTTTAATGGTACAAATATACGTACTTAAACGAGTACTTTTAAAGAAATATTTCACGAAAATGCATAAAACTGAATTTATTGATCCAATCTTTTCGAATTATGTAAACGTAGTGCAATTTAATCCACGTTTGCTTTCTGCAATTTCTCCAACACAATCTGCGCTACTTTTTGTTCAGCAACTTTTTTTGATTTATGCTCAAACACGGCTTGTTCAACGCCGTCAATAGATAGTTGTATGGAGTAAGTTTTTTCTTTGCCTTTGCGCTCTTCACTTAAAATAGTATACTCAAATTGTTTTTTCTGGCGCTGCATCATAATTTGAAACTGCGATTTGTAATCCGTATCATTTTGCAACACCTCATTAATATCTAAATGAGCTTTAATAATATTTTGTAAAATAAATTTTCTAGTTTTCTCAAATCCTTTGTCTATAAAAACGGCACCAATAAAAGATTCAAAAGCATCGCCATAAGCAGATGAACTTAATTTTTCTTTCTTGGTTAGTTTCGAATTCAATAACACATCAAAGCCAAATTTTTTAGAAAGCGCAAATAAATTTTGTCCGTTAACGATTCGGCTGCGCATTTGCGTTAAAAAACCTTCGTCTTTTTTAGGAAATAATTTAAATAAATATTCTGCAACCACAGCGCCTAAAATAGCATCGCCTAAAAATTCTAAACGTTCATTACTCGGCTGGTGTTCGTTAATATCGGCAGATGAACTACTATGTCTAAACGCTTGTTTATACAAAGCAATATTACTAGGATAAAACCCTAAAATATTTTTAAGCTTGCGCTTAAACTCTTTATCTTGTTTTGAGAGGGGTGTTAATGCTGATAAAAGTTTTATCAAAGCAATAAATTAAGCAGTGTATTTTTTTACAACAACCGCGGCGTTATGTCCACCAAAACCAAACGTATTACTAATAGCAACATTAATAGTGCGTTTTTGAGCCTTGTTAAACGTTAAGTTTAATTTCGGATCAATTTCAGGGTCAACATTTACATGGTTAATTGTTGGAGGAGCAATATCATTTTGCACAGCTAATACTGTTGCAATAGCTTCTACAGCACCTGCAGCTCCTAATAAATGGCCTGTCATTGATTTTGTAGAACTGATATTCATTTTATAAGCTTGTTCACCAAAAATATTAGTAATTGCTTTTAACTCAGCACCGTCGCCTAATGGTGTACTAGTTCCGTGAGTATTAATATAATCTACTTCTTCTGGTGAAATACCAGCATCTTTTAGGGCGCGTTGCATCACTAATGTAGCACCTAAACCTTCTGGATGTGGAGCAGTAATATGGTAAGCGTCTCCGCTCATACCACCACCAATAATTTCAGCATAAATTTTTGCGCCACGTGCTAAGGCGTGTTCTAATTCTTCTAAAACTAAACAAGCGCCACCTTCGCCTAATACAAAACCATCACGTTCCTTATCATAAGGGCGAGAAGCTGTTTCAGGAGTTTCGTTACGTGTACTCATGGCTTGGCAAGCATTAAAACCACCAATACCACTTTCGTTAATCGCCGCTTCAGATCCTCCAGTAATAATAGCGTTAGCTCTACCTAAACGTATGTACGTAAAAGCATCAATTAAAGCAGTAGTTGAAGAAGCACAAGCCGAAACGGTTGTAAAATTTGGCCCTCTAAATCCAAAACGAATAGATATATGCCCAGAGCATATATCAGCAATCATTTTTGGAATAAAGAATGGGTTAAATCTTGGAGTACCATCGCCTTTAGCGAAGTTAAAAGTTTCGGTTTGAAAAGTATCTAAACCGCCAATACCAGAACCCCAAATAACGCCAATTTCATTTTTGTCAATGCCTTCAGCATCAATCCCAGAATCTTTAACAGCTTGCACTGAAGCTGCAATTCCGTAATGAGAGAAAGCATCTAAACGCTGAGCTTCTTTTCTATCAAAATAATCTTCTAGTTTAAAACCTTTTACTTCGCAAGCAAATTTGGTTTTAAATTTTGATGCATCAAAACGCGTAATAGGTCCAGCACCACTAACGCCGTTAATTAAGTTTGTCCAATAATCGTTAATATTACTGCCCAAAGGTGTAACAGCACCAAGTCCCGTAACTACTACGCGCTTAAATTGCATAAAGAATAATTTTTTAAAAAGTAATTTCTTAGTTTTTTGCGTTTGCTTCAATATAAGAGATAGCATCTCCTACAGTAGCAATTTTTTCTGCTTGATCGTCTGGAATAGCGATATTAAATTCTTTTTCAAATTCCATGATTAATTCTACTGTATCTAAAGAATCTGCTCCTAAGTCGTTTGTGAAACTAGCAGTTGGAGTTACTTCTTTTTCTTCTACACCTAATTTATCTACGATAATAGATTTTACTTTTGATGAAATGTCTGACATTGTGTTTTGGTTTTTAAATTCGGGACAAAGATAGTTGTATGAATTAAAAAACAAAAAAAAAAGACGTTTAGTAATTAACTGTTTATCAAACAATTAATCAAAAAACATCTTTTTTTACTAACCGACAAAGGTAATTCACGTGTCAAAAAACGCTTTTACCAAATTCAAACTACTAGGTTCAGGCCGATTTTTTAATCACTCGATGATGATGGTGACGATGAGAAATAGGTCGAATGTTATTTTTTTCATTTTTTTCATCTTCTTTTTCGTATTTCTTAGCAATTTTCAAAATCAAAAAAGCCATCAAGCCAATACCAATAACACCAGCTATGATGAAAAAGCTTGCCTGACTATCTTTTATTAGATTGGCGTAAATTTTACCAAAAAAATTAGATGAGCCTTGCGCTTTTGCACAAATGGATAATGATAAGAGCACAAATGTTAACAAAATGCCCTTTTTTTCTGAATCTTTAATTGTTGTTTTCATAATTTTAAAAATTATGTTTTTCACTTTTAAAGTAGTGGTTATATAAATGAAAAACGATTAAACGTTTAATTTCGGGGACTTTGATAGGTTTTACGTCTAATTTTCTCATTAGTTTCGCTAATAATATTTGGTTTTTAATAAAGAAGTGTTTATATTTGACCCCGAAATTAGATGATAGAAAAGATGAGGGACAGATAAGTCCCTTTTTTATTTTACCAAAATGATAAAAAAAGAAACGATAATTAATTTAGTAAATGAGCATTTTGCTGACACTGACAAGTTTTTGGTAGACGTAAAAATATTGAAGGGAAGTGTTATTGAAATTTATATTGATGCGCCAAATCATATTTTAATAGTTGATTGCGTTGCTTTGAGCAGATTTGTAGAAGGTAATTTAGATAGAGAAAAAGAGGATTTTGAATTACAGGTATCGTCACCTGGTGCAACAGAAGCTTTTAAAGTAGTACAGCAATATAAAAAGTACATTGGAACTAAAGTAAAAGTAGTTACTAAAGAAGGAGCAAAGCACGAAGGAACATTAATGAGTGCTAATGATAATGAGTTTGTGATTGAAGAAACAAGAAGAGAGAAAAAAACAGTAGGCAAAGGAAATCACACTGTAGTAGAAAATATAACGCTAACATATAATCAAACAAAAGAAACAAAATCAGTATTACCATTTTAAAAAACCAAAACAATGGAAAGTGTAAATTTAATTGAATCATTCTCGTTATTTAAAGAAGACAAAAACATTGATCGCGCAACGTTAATGAGCATCATCGAAGAAGTATTTCGTGCCATGTTAATCAAAAAATACGGCTCAGATAAAAACTTCGATATTATCGTAAATCCTGATAAAGGAGATATCGAGATTTATAAAAACAGAACTATTGTAGATGATGAGTTTGCTGATGATTCGTTTGATTACGATCCAAACAAACACATTAGTTTAACTGACGCTCACAAAATTGAACCTGATTTCGAAATTGGTGAAGAGGTAACTGAGTTAGTTAAATTAGATGAAATTGGCCGTCGTAATGTATTATCAGTGCGTCAAAATTTAGTTCAAAAAATTCTTGAATTAGAAAAAACTAGTATTTATAACAAATACAAAGAACGTGTTGGAGATATCATTAACGCTGAGGTTTACCAAGTTTGGAAAAAAGAAATTATGTTATTGGATGATGAAGGCAACGAATTATTATTGCCAAAAACCGAACAAATTCCTTCTGATTTTTTCAAAAAAGGAGATTCAGTGAAAGCTGTTGTTTATAAAGTAGAATTAAAAAACGGCACTCCTTCAGTAATTATGTCTCGTACAGCACCAACTTTCTTAGAGCGTTTATTTGAAATGGAAGTTCCTGAAGTTTTTGATGGTTTAATTACGATCAAGAAAATTGTTCGTGAACCAGGTGAAAGAGCCAAAGTGGCTGTTGAGTCTTACGATGACAGAATTGATCCGGTTGGTGCTTGTGTTGGCATGAAAGGTTCTCGTATTCACGGCATTGTTCGTGAGTTGAAAAATGAAAATATTGATGTAATCAATTACACATCTAATGCTTCATTATTAATTCAGCGTTCATTAAGCCCCGCAAAAGTAACTTCTGTTAAATTAAATGAAGATACAAAGCGAGCTGAGGTGTTTTTAAAACCTGATCAAATTTCTTTAGCTATTGGTAAAGGCGGATTCAATATTAAATTAGCTGGTAAATTAACTGGATACGAAATTGATGTATTCCGCGATAATGACGAAGCTGTGGTTGATATCGATGACGTGGATTTAATTGAATTCTCTGATGAGATTGAAGAATCAGTAATTAATGCCTTACAAGCAATTGGTTGCGATACAGCAAAATCGGTATTAGAATTAGACGTTGCAGACTTAGTTCGTAGAACAGGATTAACTGAAGATGTAATTGAGGATGTAAAACAAGTGCTACAATCTGAATTCGAAGATTAGAATAGAAGTTGTTAGTTGTTGGAAAACTAAGATTGAAAAATCAAACAACCAATTTCAACCAACACGAACAAAAAAGTTAGCTTTCTTTTAATTAAATAAAAAAGCAAATTTGGTACAATAAAAAGACGAGGAATAAAATATGTCAGACGTAAAAACAATGCGATTAAGTAAAGTAGCTAAAGAATTTAATTTATCCTTAGGGAAAATTACTGAATTCTTAGCTTCAAAAGGTCGCCCAGTAGAAAATAATCCCAACGCTAAAATTGGTGATGATGAATATTCATTATTATCAAAAGAGTTTTCGGGAGATAAGTCTGCTAAAGAAGAAGCTCAAACTGTGGGCCTTAATCTTAACAAATTAAAACGCGAGTCGTTAGTTGTTGAAGACCTTAAAGCCATTAAAGCTAAAGAGCAAGAGGAACTGCGTGAAAAAGAATTAGCGACCGCAGCGGCATTAAAAGTTGCTGAGGAAAAGAAAAAAGAAGCTGATGCAAAGGTTGAAGCTGAAAGAATGGCTAAATTAGTAACGCCAGTTGAACAAATTGAATCGACGGATAGCTCTTCTACAGTAACTGGGCCTAAGGTTTTAGGTAAAATGGATTTAAGTGCCTTAAATCAAAAAACCAAGCCAGATAAAAAAACTAAAAAAGATGAAAAAATAGTAGAAGAAAAAGAAACTAAAACAACCAAAGGGAAGAAGAAAAAAGAAGAAGTTGTTGAAGAAGTAGCTACTGTTGCCGTTGTTGTTCCTGTTGTTGAAGCAGTTGAAGAACAAAAAGAAGTATTTCATGAAACGGTTTATCAAAAATTAGACGGACCAAAAATTATGGGTAAAATTGAATTACCTGTAATTAAAGAAGTGAAAAAAACAGTACCAGGAACTAGTCCAGGTTCTTTAGCTGACAAGAAAAAGCGTAAGCGTATTCGTAAAGGTGGAATGAGCCAGGAAGAGATTAAAAAAGTTGGTACTGAACAAGCTCAAATAGCAAAAGATAGAGCCAAAGAAAAATACGGTGATCCTCGCGCTAAAAAACCTGCTACTCGCGAAGCCCGCCCTGCATTAACAGATGTTGAAATTCAGGCACAAATTAAAGAAACACTTGCTCGTTTAAGTAATAAAGGTTCTAAATCTAAAACATCAAAATACCGTCGCGATAAACGTGATGATGTAAGAGAGAAAATGGCTGATGAGCAAGAAGCATCGGACTTAGAAAAGAAAACATTAAAAGTAACTGAATTCGTTTCTGCTAATCAATTAGCTCAAATGATGAACGTTTCTGTTACGCAAATTATTTCTACTTGTATGAGTTTAGGAATGTTTGTTTCAATTAATCAACGTTTAGATGCTGAAACGTTAGCAATTGTTGCTGAGGAATTTGGATACAAAACAGAATTTGTAAGTGTTGAGGTTCAAGAAGCAATTGAAGAACAAGAAGCAGAAAATCCAGAAGATTTAGTTGAAAGACCACCAATCGTAACGATTATGGGTCACGTTGATCATGGTAAAACATCATTATTAGATTACATTCGTAAATCTAACGTTTTAGCTGGTGAGGCTGGAGGAATTACTCAGCATATTGGTAGCTACAATGTAAAAATGGAAAGTGGTAAATCAATTACTTTCTTAGATACACCAGGTCACGAGGCGTTTACCGCTATGCGTGCTCGTGGAGCTAAAGTAACCGATGTTGTAATTATTGTAGTAGCAGCTGATGATAGTGTAATGCCTCAAACAAAAGAGGCTATTAATCATGCTCAAGCAGCAGGCGTACCAATGATTATTGCTATTAATAAAATTGACAAACCAGGCGCTAATCCTGATAAAATACGTGAAGCTTTATCTGCTATGAATATTTTAGTAGAAGAGTGGGGTGGTAAAGTTCAATGTCAGGAGATATCAGCTAAAATGGGTAAAAACATTGAGTTGTTATTAGAGAAAGTTGTATTAGAAGCAGAGATTTTAGATTTAAAAGCTAATCCAAAAACTAAAGCAACTGGCTCTGTTATTGAGGCAAAATTAGATAAAGGTCGTGGACACGTTGTTGATATTATTGTTCAAAAAGGAACTATGCGTATTGGCGACATCGTTGTTGCTGGTTGCCATAGTGGTAGAGTAAAAGCGATGACTAATGAGCATGGTGTTAATGTTAAGGAAGCAGGCCCATCAATGCCAGTTCAGTTATTAGGTTTAAATGGAGCGCCTACAGCAGGTGATAAATTTAATGTAATGAGTGATGAACGTGAAGCGCGTGAATTAGCTAACAAACGTTTGCAATTACAACGTGAGCAAGGTATCCGTACTCAAAAACATATTACATTAGATGAGATTGGAAGACGTTTAGCAATAGGCGATTTCAAAGAATTAAATGTAATTGTAAAAGGTGATGTGGATGGTTCTATTGAAGCCTTATCAGACTCATTATTAAAATTATCAACTGAAAAAATACAAGTTAATATCATTCATAAATCAGTTGGTGCAATTAGCGAAACAGACGTTATGTTAGCGAGTGCATCAAATGCTATTATCGTAGGTTTCCAAGTTCGTCCTTCAGTTACTGCTCGTAAATTAGCAGAAACAGAAGAAATTGACATCCGTTTATATTCAATTATTTACGATGCTATTAACGAAGTGAAAGCGGCAATGGAAGGAATGTTAGCTCCTGAATTTGAAGAGAAAATTGTATGTAATATCGTTGTTCGTGAAGTATTCAACATTACTAAAGTTGGTACAATTGCTGGAGCTTATGTATTAGATGGTAAAGTGATGCGTAATACTAAAGTTCGAGTTATTCGTGATGGTATTGTATTATTTACAGGTGGTTTAGGGTCTTTAAAACGTTTTAAAGACGATGTAAAAGAAGTGACTGCTAACTACGAATGCGGATTAAACATAGATGGTTTTGATGATATTAAAGTAGATGATATTATTGAAGGTTACGATATGGTTGAGATTAAAGCAAAGCTATAGTAAGTTAGATTTAAGTAGCATGAAGTTAAATTTTTCATACTTCTTAAATCGTACTTCTAATTTCGTAATTTTTTTTGGAGATTAGTTCTCCCGATAGCTATCGGGATGGCGCCGAAAGGAATCGGGACGCATCGTTGGCAGAGAGTTGAATTTATATAATGTTCTTTTAAAAATTGGGGGATTAGCTCATTTGGCTAGAGCGCTTCGCTGGCAGTGAAGAGGTGACCGGTTCGAATCCGGTATTCTCCACAAAATCTAAGTTTAACTAAGATTTTTTAATATACAACACAATTACTGTATGAACTTTTATGTCTTATATGGTTCAACTAATCGGATTAAAACTATATGAGTTTTTTGTTTACTTAAAATATTCGGGTAAATTTAGTGCATGCCACAAAACACAATTACCAAAGAACTTAATCAATCTTCAAGATTAAAAGCCATCGTGGTCGATCTATCGGTAATCTAGTTGAGTGGTACGATTGGTATGCGTATTCTGCTTTTTTTATATTTTGCTCCCGTATTTTTTCCAAAAAGTGATTCAACAGCTCAATTATTAAATACCGCTGGTATTTTTGCTGTAGGGTTTTTAATGCGACCAGTTGGCGGTTGGTTATTTGGTTAGCTCGCAGATATTCATGGACGAAAGTATGCGATGACGCTTTCTGTTTTATTTAATGTCATTTGGTTCTTTAATGATTACATTAACTCCCTCTTGCAATTCAATTGGTGTCATAGCTCCTATTTTATTGTTGTGTGCACGCTTGTTTCAAGGCTTAAGCGTTGGCGGCGAATATGCTACATCCGCTACTTATTTAAGTGAAATGGCTACCTCTAATCGCAGAGGATTTTATTAGAGTTTTCAATACGTTACTTTAATTGGCGGGCAACTCATAGCGCTTTGCATTCAAATAATTTTACAAAAATTATTTTTAACAGAAGATCAAATGCGTAGCTGGGGTAGGCGAATTCCTTTTATTATTGGCGCTATATTATCACTAGTTGCATTGTATTTGCGAAGCAATATGAATGAATCAGAAATATTTAAAAACACCAAAACGAATCTAAAAGTAAACATGGTTCTTTAAAAAAAATAATGAAACATCCGTGAGCGGTTGCTATTGTTGTGGGATTAACATTGGGCGGCACTATTGCTTTTTATACGTATAGTACTTACATGTCAAAAAATTTTAGTAAATACTGTTATGTTAAGTAAAGAACAGGCAACACTAATTACCTTTTTATCGTTATTTATATACGCTGCTCTACAACCCTTATTTGGTTTATAGTCTGATTTTATTGGACGTAAACCTTTGCTTTTAGGTTTTGAGATTCTAGGTACTATAGTCACAGTTCCTTTGTATACAGGCTTAAGTCACTCTAATTAGCAATGGTAAGCTTTTCTATATATCATCATTGCGCTAATTATAGAAAGTGGTTATACATCCATTAATGCTATTGTTAAGGCCGAATTATTTCCAACTGAAATTCGTGCGTTAGGAGTAGGTTTTCCGTATTCAATTACAGTAGCCATTTTTGGAGGAACAGCCGAATATGTGGCTTTATGGTTTAAAAATGCAGGGCACGAATCTTATTTTTATTGGTATGTTACGGCTTGTATTTTTATATCGCTGTTAGTTTATGTTTTTATGAAAGACACCAAAAAACATCTTTGATAGAGTAATTGTTAATTATTTTTTAGCAAATAAATTAACACCTTTTAAGACTAAAAACGGCTAATATTTGCCATATATCGGTTAAAAGTGTAAATTCGTGACTCTTAAAACTATGAGCTTAGTAGAGCAAATAAATACGCAAAATGTACCACAACATATCGCCATTATTATGGACGGTAATGGGCGTTGGGCTAAGCAACAGGGCGAAAATCGTATTTATGGACATTATGAAGGAGTAAACTCTGTGAGAGCTGTTGTTGAAGCAGCAGGAGAAGTTGGAGTAAAGTTTATTACCTTATACGCTTTTAGTACCGAAAACTGGAATAGACCAAAAGAAGAAGTAGATGCTTTGATGGAATTACTGGTTTCAACTATAAGTGCTGAAACACCTCAATTAAATAAAAAAAATGTTCGCTTACAAGCCATTGGAAATCTAAATAGTTTGCCCCCAGCTTGCTTGCAAGAGTTAAATGAATCTATTGATTTAACTTCAAAAAACACAGGATTAACATTAGTGTTAGCTTTAAGTTATTCTTCTAAATGGGAATTAATAGATGCTGTAAAGCAAATTGCTGCTCAAGTAAAAGATGGTCAATTAGCAGTAGAAGATATTACTGAAAAGCAAATTGAACAATGTCTTTGCACTAAAAATATTCCTGATCCCGAATTAATGATACGTACTAGTGGCGAACACCGCATCAGTAATTTTTTATTATGGCAATTAGCTTATGCCGAATTTTATTTTACAGATAAGCTATGGCCTGATTTTAGAAAAGATGATTTATACGAAGCAATTCTTAATTACCAAAACCGAGAACGTCGCTTCGGAAAAACCAGCGAGCAATTAACTCAATCTTAATAATGACATTTTTGAAATACGTTTTTTTCTTTTTTCTTTTAGCTATTTGTAATATAGCTTCTGCTCAAATTATTTCTTCAGAATCATCATCTGCTGAATCTATTGATTGGGCTAAACCAAAAGAATATACAGTTGCGATTATAGAAGTAGAAAGTACCGAAACGGATAAAAATGTGATTAGACTTTTATCTGGCATTTCCAGTGGCGACAAAATCCAAATTCCAGGTGATAAAATTTCTGAGGCTATCAAAAATTTATGGAAGCAAGGCTTATTTGAAGATGTGCAAATATACCTTACTAAAACAATTGGCGACCAAGCTTTTTTAAAAATTGTAGTTGTCGAAAAACCAAAGTTATCTAAATTTTCATTTAGAGGAAAAGTTAAAAAAAATGATGCTGATGAAATCAGAGGTAAAATTCGTTTAGTAAGAGAGAAAGTTGTAACTGATTATACATTAGGATATATTAAAAATATTGTAAAAGATTTTTATGTAAATAAAGGATTTTACCATACAACAGTTGATATTACAACAGAGGTAGATAAATCTGCTAAAACACCCCATGTTATTGTTTATATCAATGTCAATAAAGGTAAAAAAGTTCGAATCAAAAATTTAAACATTAATGGGAATACAGTTGTAGCTGATTGGAAATTGCGTCGTAAAATGAGCGATAGTAAGCCATTTCGCTTTTACACGTTTTGGAATTCTGGCAAATATTTAGAAGATAATTTAGAAAAAGATTTACCTTCTATTATAGCGAAATACAACAGTAAGGGATATCGTGATGCTAGAATAAAAAATGATACAGTTTATTTCGTTAAAAAAAATCGCGTTAATATTGATGTTGATATCGAAGAAGGAAATAAATTTTATTTTGGAACTATAAAATGGTTTGGTAATTCTAAATACCGTAGCGGCCAATTAGATACTATTTTAAATATTAAAAAAGGAGAAGTATTTGATCAGTCATACCTCGACCAAAAACTATTTATGAATCCAACAGGTTATGACGTTTCTTCATTGTACATGGATGATGGTTATTTGTTTTTTAATGTTACTCCACAAGAAGTAAATGTGCATAATGATACCATTGATTTGGATATTCATATGTATGAAGGAAAACAAGCAACCATTAACAGAGTAACGGTGATGGGTAACACCAAAACAAACGATCATGTTATTTATCGTGAGATTAGAACTAGACCAGGACAATTATTCCGTCGTTCAGATATTATTCGAACACAACGTGAGTTAAGCCAGTTAGGTTATTTTGACCCAGAAAAATTAGGTGTTACTCCAACTCCAAACCCAGCAGATGGTACAGTGGATATTGAGTATAAAGTTGAAGAAAAACCATCCGATCAAGTGGAATTATCTGGAGGTTGGGGTGGTGGCCGAATTGTTGGAACATTAGGTTTATCATTCAATAATTTTTCAATGAAAAACATATTTAAGCCTTCGGCATGGAGTCCTTTACCAACCGGCGATGGTCAAAAATTTAGTATTAGAGCACAAACAAATGGAGTTTATTATCAATCTTATAATCTTTCATTTACCGAACCTTGGCTAGGTGGTAAAAAACCTAACTCATTAAGTGTTTCAGGGTTTTTCTCGATGTTTAATACGACTGGAGCAAAAAAATATGTGAACGATGATGAGGGACGAAAAATTTTAAATCCAAATAGAAGTACTATGAAAATTATAGGCGGCTCTGTTGGATTTGGGAAGCGATTAAAAAAACCAGATGATTTTTTCTCAGTTTATACAGAGGCAAGCTATAACTATTATGAATTACAAAATTATCCTTACTTTATTTTAGCTAATGGTTATGCAAACGATTTTAATGGAAAAATCAACATCACCCGTAATAGTGTAGATGCTCCAATCTTTCCAAAAAATGGATCAAATTTTTCTCTATTAGGGCAATTTACGCCACCATACTCTTTATTTAATGGAAAAAATTATGAGTCAGCAACACCTGCCGAAAAATATAAATTCATTGAGTATCAAAAATATAAGTTTACAGCAGAGTGGTTCACACAGTTAACCAACAAAAAAGCTGGCGAAGGAAAAGAAGCACGTAACTTAGTGTTAAGAACCAAAATTGGTTATGGTATCTTAGGGATGTATAATAAAAAAGTAGGTGT
Source organism: Bacteroidia bacterium (assembly GCA_046594225.1). Classification (GTDB taxonomy): domain Bacteria; phylum Bacteroidota; class Bacteroidia; order B-17B0; family Aurantibacillaceae; genus UBA4416. Next base: position 4,533 of record JBKJPW010000139.1, on the reverse strand, counting down.
TTCCCCTTTCGAGCGTTATTATATGGGCGGTAGTGGATTAAGCGGTTACCAAAATTTTGTAGCAAGAGAAATTATTGCATTAAGAGGTTATACTGATAACTCTTTATCAAGTACTAGCGGAGATCCATTATGCGCAAGATATACCATGGAATTACGTTATCCAATATCTTTAAATCCACAGGCTACTATTTTTATTTTAGGCTTTGCTGAAGCTGGTAATACATGGGCTAGATATAAGGATTTTAATCCTTTTCAGGTTAAACGAAGTGCTGGTTTTGGATTAAGGGTGTTTTTACCAATGTTTGGATTATTAGGATTAGATTATGGTTGGGGCTTTGATAATATTCCAGGAAACACAGGATCTGGTAATGGACAAGGTCAATTCCACTTTACCTTAGGAGCACAATTAGGAGAATTATAAAACCGAAATAGACAAACACTTAAAATTAGTAGCTATATATTGTTTGACGTATGCGATATTTCAAGTGAAAAACAATAAAATTGAATATCAAAAAAATGTTAATTGTTAAAATAAATGTATCTTGGCACGCGTTATGATTATCTCTACAAACTATAATTATACTATTATGAAAAAATTTGCTTTATCATTCGTTGCGGTCATACTAATGACGTCTTTTTCTTTTGCTCAAAAAATTGGCTATATAGATTCAGAATATATTCTTTCAAATATCCCTGAATATAAAGCAGCCCAAACTGAAATGGATAAAATATCAGTAGACTGGCAAAAAGAAATTGAAGCAAAATATGCAGAAATTGATAAATTATATAAGATATATCAAGCAGAGTCAGTTTTATTAACTGATGATATGAAGAAAAAACGCGAAAACGAAATCATTAATAAGGAAAAAGAAGTTAAAGAGTTACAAAAACAACGCTTTGGTGTTGATGGAGAATTGTTTAATAAACGTATGGAGTTAGTAAAACCAATTCAAGATAAAATTTACAGTGCAGTAAAACAAGTTGCTGAAAGAGGAGGCTTAGCCTTTATTTTTGATAAAGCTGGTCAGGTGTCTTTACTTTATTCGAATAGTAAATACGATAAAAGTGAAGACGTGTTAAATTTTATGGGATATAATAAAACAAAAAAATAAATAAAACCAATACAAAAACAATGAAAAACTTAGTAAAAACAATTGCAATTGTTGCCTTAACTTTAGGAACTATAACAATAAGTCAAGCTCAAAAAATTGCTCACATTAGCTTAGATTCTTTAATTACTACAATGGCTGAAAGTAAAACAGCTCAAGAAGTAGCGCAAAAATACTTAAAAGATTTAGAAAATCAAGTAGCAACTATGGATACAGAGTTACAAACGAAGTATGCAGATTATATGAAAAATAAAGACACATATTCTGCTTTAGTTGCTAGTACTAAAGAAAGTGAGTTGCAGGATTTAAATAAACGTATTGAAGATTTTAAAGCTCAGGCTCAGCAAGATTACCAACGTAAATATGGCGAGTTGTCTAAGCCGATCTACGATAAAGCTAAAAAAGCAATTGATTTAGTAGCTAAAGAAAATGGTTATAAATATGTTTTAGATACAAGTACTGGAAATGTATTGTATTCTGAGGCGGCAGACGATATTTTGCCTTTGGTAAAGAAAAAACTAGACACGATGCCGGCAGCTCAAGTTCCAGGTGCGCAAGGTACAACTAAGCCAGCTCCAGGCGGAACAACAAAACCTGGTGGAACTAAGCCCGCAGGAAAATAATCAACCTTTCTTTTCATATTTTAAACCTATTCGCTTATAAACGAATAGGTTTTTTGCTTTTAACCTTCAAGTGTTAATAATCATTTGGTTAAGTAGAAATAACCTTCAATAAAAACATTTAATTTGGTTACTTAAATACATTACGATTAAATCGTCAAATTAAAAAATCGAATTATGGGAAAGTTTAAATTTTTACTATTATTTTTTATGTCCTTTGTTTTCTCTGCTGCGCTGGCACAAAACAAGGATATAAAATCAGAAGCTGCTTATTATTTCGATTCAAAAGATTTTAAAAAGGCTTATGAATTATATGATAAATTATACACGCAGGTACCTAAAAACTTTGAATATAAGTTTAGATTAGGCTATTCTTCTCTGTTTTATCCCGAAAAAAAGGCCAGAGCGATTGAAATCTTCGAAGACATTAAAAGAACTGATAAATCTCCTGATGCAGATTATTATTTAGCAAAAGCGTATCATATTAATTACAAATTTGATGAGGCTATCGTTTCTTATGATGCATTTGTTGCAGCCAAAGCAGCAAAAATGACAGAAGAAGATAAACCATTTATTGATGATGCTAAGTTAGGTGTGATGAATTGTAAAAACGGAAAAGAATTAATATCTAAAAAAATTATAGCAGATATAAAAAACATAGGTGGCCCAATTAATACAAACGAGACAGAAGGAGTTCCTGTAATTTCAGCTGATGAATCGGTAATGATTTATACATATATCGGCGAACAAAGTACAGGTGGATTGTTAAATGATATGTTGAAGCCTGACAAAGAAGAAGGCGAATATCATGAAGATATTTTTATTTCTACAAGAAGCAACGATTCTACTTGGAACCCACCAACGGGCATAAAATCAATTAATACCAATGCAAACGATGCGGCTGTAGCCTTATCTCCTGATGGACAAGTATTGTTTTCGTTTGTAAGTGATGTTAAAAACCCAGGCGACTTATATACTAGTAATTTATCGGGAACGGATTGGAGTAAACCAGAGAAATTAAATACAAATATTAACTCTGAGTTTTGGGAAGGAAGTTGTTCAGTTACTGCAGACGGTAGATATTTATATTTTGCATCTGAGCGCCCTGGTGGATTAGGCGGCAGAGATTTATATGTATCCGAAAAAGTAAATGGAGATTGGGCCCCAGCTGTTAATTTAGGTCCTTCTATTAATACAGAGTATAACGAAGACGCTCCATTTATTCATCCAGATGGTATCACCTTATTTTTTAGTTCTCAAGGGCATAAAAGTATTGGAGGGTATGATATTATGTACTCCATTAAAAAAGAAAATAGTTGGATTGAACCACTAAGTATGGGAATTCCTTTAAATACAACAGAAGATGATAGATACTATGTAATTAATGCCAAAGGAGATGTTGGATATTTTTCATCTAATAGGGGCGGAGCAGGAGGAAAGGGACAGCAAGATATTTATATGGTAACACCAGGTATTTTAGGCGAGAAACCAATTTTAGCTTTATTAAAAGGAAGCGTTTATATTGATGATAAACCAACTGAAGCAAAAATCGAAATTATTAAAAAAGAAACCAATGAGGCAATTGGGCCATACTATGCCAACTCTAAAACGGGCAAGTATTTAATGGCTATTACTCCAGGCAGTGGATATAAAGTAAAAATTACAGTTCAAGGTATGGAGCCTATTGAAGAGGAAATTGATGTAGAAAAGCTGCAAAAATTTGTTGAAATTAGAAAGGATTTTTATGTGTATACACCAGGTTTTGAAAACAAGAAAAATCAAATTTCCGTAAAAACAATTTTAGATAGTTTATTAAACTCAGCTACAAGTGTTGAAGCATTTAAAAATGATGCAAATCTAAACAATATAGTTGATGCTAATTCATCTGTTCCTACTAAAACAACTTCGGTTTCTGAACCAATTAAAACAGCTAATTTAACACCTTGTGATGGTGCCGTTACCCCAGATTTTTCTTCCATTAAAGGTAAATCATTAAATGACCCAGCTATCTACAAACAATTATTAACAATAGGTGGTAGCATGTGTGCCGAAGGCCTTGTATTTAAAATTCAAATTGCTGCTTACCAACATCCTGAAAATTATAAATACGGACATTTAAAACAATTTGGTGCACCTGAGATTGTAAATTATCCAGATGGTATTACTCGTTTTACCCAGCTAAGTTTTTCAACGATAAAAGAAGCAGAAGTAGCGCGCCAAAAAATTATTGCTAAAGGTCAAAAAGATGCTTGGATAACGGTGTTTATAGATGGCAAACGTTTTACGTTAGAAGAACTAATTTTAGTGAACTTTAACGGAAAGGCTATTAATTAATAGTAATTACATTTAAAAAGGCGTCTCTAAATAGTAGACGCTTTTTTTATGTTAAAATTATACATTAAGCGTTAAGGATATTTAAAATGAGCTTTTGTCTTAATCTATTTTATTTTCTATGTTGTAACTTTGTTTGTATTAATATAGTGTAACATGAACAATATAGATTGGGAAGATGTTGAAGCATTAGAAACTATGGCTAACCAATGTATTTACAAAGGTAAGGAAGTAGGACAGGCCAGAGCTGCATTAAAAGCTATTTATGGTTATGATGTTGTTTATAACGATGAATCAGATGATGATTGTAGTTCGGCTAAAGAAAATATCACAAAAAAAAATCAATGAAACAAAAAGGTAATGGTGCCAAAAATAGTTGGTGTTTTTTATAAAAACAATTGTTATACTAGTCCCGTAAGTCAAAAGAGTACATTAGCTCTGCTGGAGAGCAACTAATTAGCAATATGATTTAC
>JBKJPW010000131.1:0-23141 GCA_046594225.1 Bacteroidia bacterium | reverse complement strand
ATCGGATACTGAGCTTGTCGAAGTGCCTATTTACGCCATTGGCGGAATTGAATTAAACGATATTAAATCTATTATAAATACAGGAATTCATGGCATTGCTGTTTCAGGACTTATTACAAATTCAACTCATAAAACACAATTGGTCAAACAAATAAATGATATTTTATATTCATAAACTTATAATTAAATAACATGTTTAAAATAGCCGACCATCAATTTACATCACGCTTATTTTTAGGAAGTGGTAAATATGGTTCCAGTAAAGAAATGTATGAGTCTATTATTGCCTCAGGTTCCGAAATGGTAACAGTTGCGTTAAAACGTATTGATACAGATGCACCAAGTGATGATTTAATTGAAGCCCTAAAAAAAGCTAATGTAAAACTATGGCCTAACACGTCCGGCGTGCGTAATGCTAAAGAAGCGGTTTTTGCGGCACAATTAGCAAGAGAAGCTTTAGAAACTAATTGGATTAAATTAGAAATTCATCCTGACCCTCGTTACTTAATGCCCGACCCAATTGAGACATTAAAAGCAACTGAAGAATTAGCGAAACTTGGTTTTATTGTATTGCCATATATTCACGCCGATCCTGTTTTGTGTAAACGTTTAGAAGATGTTGGGACAGCGGCCGTGATGCCTTTAGGTTCGCCTATTGGAAGTAACAAAGGATTAAAAACAGAAGATTTTTTAGAGATAATAATTGAACAAAGTAAAGTGCCTGTGATTGTAGATGCGGGTATTGGCGCACCGTCTCATGCTGCCAGAGCAATGGAAATGGGCGCTGATGCTGTTTTAGTAAATACCGCTATTGCTTCATCAAACAATTCTATTCAAATGGCTATTGCGTTTAACAATGCAGTTGTTGCAGGGCGAATGGCATACGAAGCTGGTCTTTCAAAAGTGAGTAACAAAGCGTCAGCAACAAGTCCGTTAACTAGTTTTTTAAATGAGTAGAATATTTCTCGCAGAATTGCGCAGAGATAAGCGCGAAGTTTCGCAGAGAAAGAAGAAAAAGAAATAGCAAATATACATTCAGCGAGCCTCTGCGAAATCCTCAGCGCTACTCTGCGAGAAAACAAAAAAATGACTGAAAACGATATATCATTTGCCATAAGGGGCGCAGCATTTAAAGTTCATACAGCTTTAGGTCCAGGTTTATTAGAATCTGTTTATGAAGCAGCCTTATGTTATGAATTAAGAAATGAAGGCTTTGATGTCAAAACTCAAATTGGAGTGCCAATGGTATATGCCAATATAAAAATGGATGTAGGATTTAGATTAGACGTTTTGGTAAATGATTTAGTTATAGTTGAAATAAAATCCGTAGAATCTTTATTAGATGTACATCATAAACAACTATTAACTTATTTAAAACTATCAAATAAAAAACTTGGATTGCTTATTAATTTCAATTCAACTCCTTTAAAAGATAATATAGTACGTATAGTAAATAATTTATAAAAATATTCCTCGCAGAGTTTCGCAGAGTAATAGCGAAGAGTTTCGGGGAGAATAAAAATAAAAAAATCAAATAAAACAGAACCAAAACACTTAGCGAACCTCTGCGAAAATCTCAGCGGCACTCTGCGAGAGAAATTCGATAAAACATTAGAATGAATTTTAAAAACATATTTGATACCTACAACTGGGATGAACAAAAAGCATCTATCTACTCTAAAACAACGAGAGATGTAGAGAATGCTTTAGCATCTAAAAAACGCACACTCGAAGATTTTAAAGCACTCATCTCGCCTGCTGCCGTTCCATATCTTGAGCAAATGGCTGCATTGAGTCACGGCTTAACTACCAAACGTTTCGGAAAAACAATTCAATTATATGCACCCATGTATTTGAGTAATGAGTGTAATAACATTTGCACCTATTGTGGTTTTAGCTTGGATAATAAAGTAAAACGAAAAACATTATCGAACGAAGAAATTTTAAAAGAAGTTGAATTTATAAAAGCACAAGGCTTCAATCATATTTTATTAGTAACGGGTGAAGCCAATCATACTGTTCATGTTCCCTTCTTTAAAAACGCCATTGCCTTAATTAAATCTCATTTCGCTAATATTTCAATCGAAGTACAACCTTTGGAAATAGAAGAATATAAAGAACTACATGAAGCAGGCGTGTATTCGGTTTTAGTATATCAAGAAACCTATCATAAAGAAGTTTACAAACAATATCATCCAAAAGGAAAAAAATCAAATTTTGATTATCGATTGGAAACGCCCGACAGAGTTGGCCAATCAGGAACTCATAAAATTGGATTAGGTGTTTTATTAGGATTAGAAGATTGGAGAGTAGATTCATTTTTTTGCGCTTTGCATTTAGATTATTTACAAAAAATATATTGGCAAACCAAGTATTCGATTTCTTTTCCGCGCATGCGTCCGGCTGAAGGTATTATTGAGCCCAATGTGATTGTTACTGATAAAGAACTAGTACAACTATTATGTGCGTATCGTTTATTGAATGAAGATGTCGAGTTATCTATCTCTACTCGCGAATCAGAAAAATTAAGAAATAACATTATTCCATTAGGCGTAACTAGCATGAGTGCGGGCTCAAAAACAAACCCTGGTGGTTACACTGTAGAGCCTGAGTCCTTAGAGCAATTTGAAATTAGTGACGAGAGGAGTGTAAAAGAAATCAGTCTTCTTATAAAACAAGCTGGATACGAACCGGTTTATAAAGATTGGGATAATGCATTGGGATAAATTAGTGTCAGTTCGAACCTGCCTTTGTTGGCAGACAGGTGATTTTTGCTGCCTCTTTGCAAAAATTGTATCGAGAACTTATTAAAAACATCTCGATACAAAATCCAAAGAGGCAGGATTTTTACTCGATGTGACAAAAAATTAATGTAAACATGCTATCTAAAGAAGAATTTAAACGATACCAAAAACAAGTCATGGTGGATGACATTGGTATTAACGGACAAATAAAAATTAAGCAAAGCAAAGTGGCTGTTATTGGTGCTGGTGGCTTAGGTTGCCCTGTATTACAATATTTAACTTCTGTAGGTGTTGGAACAATTGGCGTGATTGATTTTGATACGGTTGAAGTATCAAACTTACACCGTCAAACGTTATACACAACAAACGATATTGGGAAATCAAAAGTAGAAATTGCTGTTCAAAAATTGACGCAACAAAATTTATTCATCAAATTAGTTCCTCATGTTGTTTTATTAAATGAAGAAAATGCAGAAAGTATTTTATCTCAATACGATATCATTGTTGATGGTTGCGATAATTTTGCAACACGTTATGTGGTAAATGATATCTGTGTAAAATTAAATAAGCCGTTAGTGTATGGCAGCATTTTAGGTTACCAAGGGCAATTAGCCGTGTTTAATTATAAAGGCAGTAAAAATTTAAAAGATATATTTCCTGAACAACCCAATGCAGATGATGTTCCTAACTGTTCTGAAAATGGAGTATTAGGAACAGTGCCAGGTATTATTGGAACTATGATGGCGCAAGAAACTGTTAATGTTATTTTAGAAAAACCTTCGCTCATAAATACTTTAGCAATTTATAATTGCGATACCTTTAAATTGAAACGAATTTCTTTTTAATTACAATCCCAAATGTTTCGATTTCACTTCTTGTCCAAAAAACAAGGAAGCATGACTATCAAATTGTTCCGTAGAATCCGTTGTCAAAAAACTTAAGCTGCCTTGTTTTGAAATTGTGTTTTCTATTTCAGCATGACGATCCAAATAATTTTTAAAACTATGAGCAACAATAGTTCCTTGGGTTAGCAAATTAATACCCGGTGGCAAATGTTTTTCAATCGTTGGTATTAAAATAGGATAATGTGTGCAGCCTAAAATAATCGTATCAATATATTTTGATTTAGCAAAAAGAGCATCAATATGTTTTTGTACAAAATAGTCTGTACCAGGATTATTAATTTCATTGTTTTCTATCAGTGGTACCCACATAGGACAAGCCTCTTGAAAAACAGTTAATTGAGGAAAGAATTTTTGTATTTCTATAATATAAGATTCAGAAGAGACGGTTCCTGCAGTTGCAAAAATCCCAATATGCCCTGTTTTACTATAATTCCCCACTATCTCCGTAGTTGGCCTAATCACACCTAACACTCTTTTTTTAGCATCAAGAGTTGGCAAATCCTTTTGCTGAATAGTTCTTAAAGCCTTAGCTGAAGCTGTGTTACAAGCGAGTATCACTATTTCGCATCCCTGATCAAACAGTTTCTTCACACATTCTAAAGTGTATTCATACACGGTATCAAAAGAGCGTGAACCATAGGGAGCACGGGCATTATCACCTAAATATAAATAATCGTATTGAGGCAAAGTATTCACTAATTCCTTTAAAATAGTTAATCCTCCATAGCCCGAATCAAATACGCCAATGGGTGAGTATGTTTTTAGATTATCGATAAGCAATATTAACAAAAAAATTAATCAAATTCTTAGCTTTTTTGAGTACTTTTATACCCAGTTTTAATTTCTAAATTAATATTTTATCATGGCATTTTCACCCATTCGCTTTGTTGATAAAGACAAAGATAAAGCTCTTTTTTTTGCAACACTTCGTAAACGTGTTGACACTTACTTTAAAGAAAACAATATTTCCAAACACTATAACTCAACTATGGTTGTTAAAACCATTATATTAATGAGTGGTTATTTATTGCCATTTGTGGCTCTTTTGGTATTTAACCCTTCTTTTAAAATAGCTTTAGTATTATGGACAATTATGGGATTTGCTTTATCAGGCATTGGTATGAGTGTAATGCACGATGCCAATCATGGAGCTTATTCATCAAATAGCAAAACTAATTATTGGTTAGGACATACATTAAATTTGCTAGGCGGTTCTGTTTTTAACTGGAAATTACAACACAATGTCATGCACCATACTTATACTAATATATTAGATTACGATGATGATATTGCTGATAAATTAATTTTAAAGTTTAATCCACACACTAAAGTAAAATGGTACCATAAATTACAAGTAGTGTATGCCTTTTTATTTTATGGAATTTTAACTATGTATTGGGCATTATTAAAAGATTTTTTGCAATTTCATAAATATACCAAACAAGGTGTAAATACTAGTACTAAAGAACAAAACCGAGTTATTTGGTTTAAAATTTTCATGAGTAAAGTGATTTATTGGGGTGTTATTTTTGCTTTACCAGTTTTTGTAATTGGCATTCCTTTTTCTCAAATGGTATTAGGTTATGTATTAATGCAATTTATTTCGGGAGTTGTATTAACTGTTGTGTTTCAATTGGCTCATACAGTAGAAGGCACTTCACATCCATTACCAAATGTGGATTATACGATTGAAAATAACTGGGCGGTTCATCAAATGAATACAACCGTTAATTTTTCTCGTAAAAGTAAATGGATTTCATGGTATGTTGGTGGATTGAATTTTCAGGTTGAACATCATTTGTTTCCTACTATTTGTCATGTTCACTACCCTGCAGTTTCTGAAATTGTAAAGGCAACTGCCGAAGAATTTGGAGTTCCTTATTTAGAGAACCCAACATTTATGTCAGCTCTAAAATCTCACGTAAGAGCTATTATTAGTTTTGGGAAAGTACCAACGCTAGCAGATTTAAATGAGGCTATAGGGTAATAATTTCCCGCAGATTGCGCTAATTATCACAAAATTTTTATATCATATAATTTTCTTTTTCTGCGCACATCTGTGAAATCAGCGGGACACTAAATTAATACTGCTCACTCTCATTCGGGAAATCCTTACTCTTCACATCTTTAATGTATTGTTGAAAAGCGCTACTCATGCTTTCATATAAATTCAAGTATCTTCTTAAAAAACGCGGGCTAAACTCATGCGTCATACCTAACATATCGTGTGTTACTAAAACTTGTCCGTCAACACCGCCACCTGCGCCAATACCAATAACCGGAATGGTAATACTTTTAGCCACTTCTGTAGCCAAAGTTGCAGGAATTTTCTCTAAAACTAAAGCAAAACAACCAGATTCTTCTAATATTTTAGCATCTTCCAGCAAACGCGCAGCTTCTTCCTCTTCTTTTGCTCGTACGGTATAAGTACCAAATTTATAAATAGACTGAGGTGTTAAACCTAAATGACCCATTACTGGAATGCCAGCCGATAAAATACGTTCAATTGAATCCTTTATTTCTCTTCCCCCCTCCAATTTAACGGCGTGTGCCCCACTCTCTTTCATAATTTTGATAGCCGAAGTCAAAGCTTCTTTTGAATTACCTTGGTATGAACCAAAAGGTAAATCTACTACTACCAAAGCTCTGTCGATAGCCCTGATAACCGAAGAAGCATGATAAATCATCTGATCCAGGGTTATCGGCAAAGTCGTTTCATGCCCCGCCATTACATTACTCGCGCTATCTCCCACTAAAATGACATCAATGCCAGCATGGTCAATAATTTTAGCCATGGTATAATCATAGGCCGTCAGCATCGAAATTTTTTCGCCACGGCGTTTCATTTCTTGCAATTGATGGGTTGTTACTTTTTTTACTTCTTTATGAACTGACATATCAATGGTTTTTAAAGCTTAGTTTAATAAATTTTAAACCACATAGAAACATAGGATTTTAGTTATAAAAAATAGAAAAAAAAGCAGTTTATAGATTGTTATGAAGCGTCGCTTCACCAATGCTTACTTATCTAATTTTACATTTCTATCTTAACTATGTACCTATGTGGTTAAAATAATGTAAAATTACTGAATTAATTTGGAGTTAGCTTAAAAATGGTAACTTTGTATTCACTCAAAAATAAAATGAAGAATAGAATATTATATATTGGATTATCGCTAATTACAGCCTTTGGTTTAAACTCTTGTAAAAACGACTTGGATGTTTTTGCGCCAGGAGAAGAAGCCGTATCCGTTTATGGAATTTTGAATCCAAATGAAACGGTTCAAAATATTAGAATTAATAAAGTTTACTTAACAGATGGTGATGCATTAACGGCTGGCCAGAATAGCGAAACGATTAATTATGGACCTAACGAGTTGCAGGTAACCTTACAACGATTTATGACTGGCAGTGCAACACAAACACTTACAACTGTTGGAAATGGTACAAAAAAAGAAATTGTTTTAACAGAAACTGTTGTTACAACTGCAGGTGGTAATTTCAGTCAAAATCAGCGTATTTGGCAAACTACAGATAAATTATTTAACACAGGTGAATATAAATTGTTGATCAAAAATATTAATACAGGTAAAGAGTTTTCTTCGCAAGTAGTAATGGTTGATAGTGTTAGATCTAATTCTGTTAAGCCTTTTATCTTTCACCCCACCCTTTATCCAATGCATGGTTATTATGTTACAACAGGTTCTCCTACCACTCAACAAGTAGCCTATATAGATTATTCTGTATTAACGGCCACACAGCACATCAAATTTAAATCTATTAGTAATGCCAAATTGTACAATGTGGTAATGCGTTTTCATTACATCGATAGTTTAACTTCTGGCCCATCTGTTCCAGGTTACGCGGATATTTCATTCCCAGATACAAAATCATCCACTTTAATTGGCGGTGAGGATATTGATATTTCATTCTCTGCCAATGACTTTTACGTGAGACTTGGGTCAGAAATGTCAAAAAAATCTCTTTCAGGAATTGTAAATAGACGTTCTTTTTATATCGAATACATTGTGAGAGGTGCTGCCGAATCTTTAAACACATTTTTACAGGTTAACCAACCATCTAATTCTATAGCTCAGGATAAACCTAATTATACGAACATTGTTGGTGGCGTAGGCGTATTTTCTTCGGCTTCACGTTCTATTATCACTCATGATTTATGGAACGACTTTATTGATAAAATTGCTTGTCACCCAAACACCAATCCTTATAAATTTCGTAATAGTTCGGGTAATCTAAGTAGCGTTTGCCCTTAAAAAACTGACAAAATCATCCCTTTTTAACCATCTAAAATGACAAATTTTAGGTGGTTTTTTTGTGTTTGTGCCAGCCTGTCATAATTAACGAATCTTTTTGGATTGGCATAAACATTGACTAAGTAATGCCACAATTAAAAAGTAAACAATTAAAAAACATATATTATGGGAAAAATTATAGGAATAGATTTAGGAACCACCAATAGCTGCGTAGCGGTTATGGAAGGTAACGAAGCTGTTGTTATTGCAAATAACGAAGGAAAACGTACAACGCCATCTGTGGTAGCATTTGTAGAAGGTGGCGAGCGTAAAGTAGGAGATCCTGCTAAACGTCAAGCAATTACTAACCCAACAAAAACGATTTCTTCGATTAAGCGTTTTATGGGCGTAACTTATGATGAAGCAAGTAAAGAAATTCATCGTATGACTTACAAAGTAGTAAAAGGCGATAATGGTACTCCAAGAGTATCTATTGACGACAGAAACTACTCTGCACAAGAGATTTCGGCTATCATTTTACAAAAAATGAAAAAAACGGCTGAAGATTTCTTAGGAACAGAAGTTACTGAAGCTGTTATTACAGTTCCTGCTTATTTTAACGACGCTCAACGCCAAGCAACTAAAGAAGCTGGCGAAATTGCTGGTTTAAAAGTAAAACGTATCATTAATGAACCAACTGCTGCTGCCCTTGCTTATGGTATGGACAAAAAAGGCAAAGACATGAAAATTGTTGTTTTTGACTGTGGTGGTGGAACACATGACGTTTCAGTTTTAGAATTAGGAGATGGTGTATTTGAAGTAAAATCTACTGACGGTGATACTCACTTAGGTGGTGATGACTTTGATAACTTAATTATTGACTGGTTAGCTGACGAATTTAAAAGTGATGAAGGTATTGACTTAAGAAAAGATCCAATGGCTTTACAACGCTTAAAAGAAGCTGCTGAAAAAGCGAAGATTGAATTATCAAGCACTACAACTTCTGAAATTAACTTGCCTTACATTATGCCAGTTAATGGAATTCCAAAACATTTAGTAAAATCATTAACACGTGCTAAATTTGAACAATTAGCAGATAGTTTAATAAAAAGAACAATTGACCCTTGTAAATCAGCTTTAAAAAATGCAGGTTTATCAACGTCTGATATTGATGAAATTATTTTGGTAGGTGGTTCAACTCGTATTCCTGCAATTCAGGCAGCAGTTGAAAAATTCTTCGGAAAAGCTCCAAGCAAAGGCGTTAACCCTGATGAAGTAGTTGCTTTAGGTGCTGCTATTCAAGGCGGTGTATTAACTGGCGAAGTAAAAGATGTATTATTATTAGATGTAACACCTTTATCATTAGGTATTGAAACTTTTGGTGGTGTGTTTACAAAACTAATTGAATCTAATACAACAATTCCTTCTAAAAAAACAGAAACATTTTCAACAGCAAGCGATAGCCAACCAAGTGTACAGTTACATGTATTGCAAGGCGAGCGTCCGATGGCTAAGGATAACAGAACTATTGGTCAGTTTAACTTAGATGGTATTATGCCAGCTCCACGCGGTGTTCCTCAAATTGAAGTAACATTTGATATTGATGCAAATGGTATTTTATCAGTATCTGCAAAGGATAAAGCAACTGGTAAAGCCCAAAACATTCGTATTGAAGCTTCTTCTGGATTAAGTAAAGAAGAAATTGAGAAAATGAAACGTGAAGCAGAGATGAATGCTGATGCTGATAAAAAAGCAAAAGATGAAGCAGATAAAATTAATGCGGCAGACGGTTTAATCTTTCAATCAGAAAAACAATTAAAAGATTACGGAGATAAAATACCTGCTGATAAAAAAACGGCTATTGAAAATGCATTAGCTGAATTAAAAAAAGCATATGATTTAAGAGACATTGCAGCAATTGATTTAGCAATGACTAATATGAATGCCGCTTGGGAAACAGCTTCGCAAGAAATGTATGCAGCTATGAACGAGCAACAAGGTGGTGCTAACGCAAACCCTGATACTAATTCTAATGCAGAAACTAACAAAAGCGAAAGCGTAACGGACGTTGATTACGAAGAAGTAAAATAATTTATGCTTATCATTTTTAAAGTTGAATCCCCTTCAAAGAAATTTGGAGGGGATTTTATTTTACTGTCATTTATAATTAGTATTCACTATAAATGAAACATAGATAACATTAAAAACTAAAAGAACTCTATTAGAAGGGAAGCAAAAAAAAATAACTAATTCTAATACACCATTCAAAAAATAAGTTTACTATAACTTTAACTGCAAAGTCACATAAAAATTAATGGGATCAGATGGTAAAATGCCTGGCCCAGGATAGCCTTCGGCACGGCGTGTAAAATATATCTCATTCGTAAAATTATTAATGCCTGCCGAGAGATTAAACATTTTAAGAGTGTATTGAGCCGAAAAATCAAAAATAGTATAAGCGGGTATAATTCCAGTAATAGCATTGGTGCTAAATTTAGAATTACTCGCATCGGCAAATTGCTCAGCTGTATAAGAGCCTTGAACGGTAGTGCTAAATTTTTTATATTTATAAGTTAACCCACTTCGTAAAATAGTTTGAGGCACTAACTCCACTATTTTATTATTAAATCCACTTTGCTGACTGCTAATGTATTTTGCATCTGTATAAGAAGCATTTACATAAATACTGAGTTTATGCTTTGCGTTTTTATTAAATAATTTAATCATATCTAATTCCGCAAAGCACTCAGCTCCAATATTTCTACTATCAGAAATATTAGTACGATAACGATATAATACATAGGTTTTTTCATCTACTTGCAAAACAGAACCTATCCGATCATTGTATCTTAAATAATACACGCTAAAATCAACATACAATAAATCTTTCAACGTTACTCTCACTCCACCATCAGTTGTGTAACCTGTTTCATCTTTTAAGTCTGGGTCTACTCTAGCATTTGGATTAACAACACGCATATCATTAAAATTAATGGAGCGATAGTTTTGACTAAAGTTTGCATACAATTCCACCTTGCTCACAGGCTTATATAATAACCCTATGCCTCCTAGAACAAAGGAGCGAGTGCTATTTCTTGCATCGTAATTTATTTGATCTAAAATAATATTACCCGCTAAATCTCTATTTGTTTCTCTATAATAACCATTAGATGATGTGCTAATGTATTCGAAACGCACACCAGGAGTTACACTAAATTTTTGGCCTAACTGAAAAATGTTTTCAGAAAACGCTGCTACATTCTTACTTGGAAACGTATAATCACTGTGTTCTAAATTATTAGGATTATTGTATTTAAAATTGGCTAAAGATGTTGTGTCGCCCAAGCCCTGCTTTCTAATAGTTTGTCCTTGGTAGTAGCGTGCGCCAATTAAAAAAGTAGACGTATTTTTTAATAATTGGTAGCGCTGCAACAATCTTAATTCTGAACCAAAATTTTTATACTGGTCCCCTAAAATATCTCTTTCCGTTAAAGGATCCGCACGATTAATTTGTCCTAAATAACCCACTGTAATCCTATCTGCTACTAAACCGAAATTCATCCAGTTAATTCTAGTTCTGGGTGTGAGTTTCCAATCAAACGATAAGGAAGCTAAATTCCAATTTACCTTAAACCAATTTCTATTTCTAATACTTTGTGATGGGTCCTTTTCAAATTGCTTATCGGTTAACCCACCTGGTTGCTGAGCTAAATAAGTCATGTAAGTGTACTCGCCAGTTATTTTAATTTTTGAATTTACCTGATAATTAATGGAAGCATGCGCTGTATGCATTTTAAAACCAGAATTTGGTCGCCAACTATCGCCTTGTTTATATTGATAAAACGTATAGTAGCTGATTTTTTTAATGGTGCCACCTAAACTATTAAAGCTATTAAATAAGCCAAAGGAGCCATAGGTTTGACGGGAGGTTAATTGTATTTTTTTATCAGTTGGGGGAACTTTAAATTTAAAATTAATAAAACCGCCAAACTGCGTTCCGTATTGTAAACTGGCAGCGCCACGTATCACTTCAATTTTATCTAAAGCTTCTGTTGGTGGCGTATAGTAACTTTCGGGATAACCTAAAGCATCAGCACTAATATCATAACCATTTTGTCGGGTATTAAAATTAGATACACGATTTGGATTAAGCCCTCTACCTCCTATCCCGAGTTGAATTCCTGCCCCATCGTTTTCAAAAATATTAATACCTGCTACTTTAGCAAATACTTGACGAGGATTATTGGTAGCTAAATTAGCATTGATATCATTTAATAAAATGACTTCGCTTTTTTTACCTGCATAAATTGAGGTTCCCTCTACATTCATTAATTTACCAATACCAAAAGAATTATCTTTTTCGGCTTCAATCACTACTTCATTTAAATTATTTCCTAAAGAATCTAATTGAATTAATAAAGTGGTATCAGAACTTACTTTTATTTTCTGACTATAATTTTTATAGCCTTGCAAAAAAACAGTTAACAGCAACTCCCCTTCCTTTATATTTGATAATATAAAATTGCCAGCAGCATCGGTTTCTGTTTTTTGATTTGACGTATTTATCTTTGCGCCTTTAGCTATTATACCTTGAGATGCGAATACAGTGCCCTTTATCTTAAATTCGTTTTGAGAGCGTAAGTTAATCGCGCAAAGCGAAACAAAAAATATGAGAACAAAATATTTCAATTTATTATTCGTTTGGAATGATCCATTTTTTAGGTTTTAAATTATCTTCTTCTAAACTCAGGTCTGTTTTTTTATCTACAATTAACCTACTAGCTTTTCCATTAAGCGTTACATAAGATTCAACAACAATTTCAGGATTATTAAAGCCTTTATTTTGAAATTCTTTTTTTAAAAAATGAGCATAATTAATCAACATATCTGGTTGAGTAGCCATCATTTTTTCTTGCATAGGGGTTAGATAATCGGTATTGCTAATTTCAATTTCTTTACCAGTATCTTTTTCGCGAACATAAAAAAAGGCTGTTCCTGCTTTTTCCATCAACATCACTCTCCACGAAAAGCGATAACCTTGTTCTGTCCAAAATAAATTACCATCATACAACAAATATCTAAATGGCATTACTAACTGAATAGTGAAATGAAAAACAAACAAAACGGCAAATAATTTAAAAACTGGTTTCTTTGGTTCAAATAACAAAGGTGTTTCCAATAAAGTACTTTTTGAGAATAGTGAACGAATTTTTTCGATAATTTGAATATGAAAATTTTCGGTAAAGAAAATAGTTGTTAAGGTTATCATGATGTAGGGGAACATTCCAATATTAAAAAATAAAGAAGTAGCTAAATGAAAAACAATAACAAAGAAATAAGCAGGTTTTACAAAACGAGGAACCAATAATAGAAAAGGAATTACTAAATCATAAATGCAACCAAACCAACTAAAAAAATAGGCAACCCATTCTTTGGTAAGTAAATGACCAATAATAGGCATTTCGCTGTGAGCAGGTAACCAAATTTTTAGTGGCTGAGCATGCAGCAACCAATCCGAATTAACTTTAGCAAGCCCTGCGAAAAAATACACAACAAATACTTGAAATTTGATAGTTAAAATAAAATAATTTGGCGTGTGAGTAGCGTAAAGATTTTTATTTCGAAGAACATCTAATGAAAAATAACGGTGCGCCGGTAAAAAAATCAACAGAAAACTAGCAATACTAATAAAATAATAATGGTTTAGATAATTGGTTTTATCTATTAGTTCAACATAAGTAAACAATAAAAAAAATGTAATAGAGGCTATTCTAAAAAAAAATCCCAAAGCAATACAAAGAGCTGCCAATGCCATTATTACAAATACAATATACATAGCATTACCTGCTAAAGGCTTTATCCATTCAAACCCATAATACGAAAAAAATACTTTTGGGCGAATGTACATGTCATACACCCAACCTTTAGCAATAAAGCGAAGAACGGATGCTAGCATTAAAATACCAAAGGCCATTCTGAAAACGGCCAAAGGAGCAAGATGAACAGGTTTTAAAAAATATGATTTGATAAAATTAATCACCGTCGCCGTCTTGGTATGTAATAACAATGCCTAATGCAGACGGCATATCTGTTTTTAATAATACTAATAATTTTACAATTTCAATATAAGCAGCATCAACTGTTGCAGCATCGCTTATAACAGCATTAGATAATGGCTCATTAATTAAGGCTAATTTAGATTTTGCTATCGCAAACTGATTTTTAATCGCATTATTTAAAGTTCCGGCAGTATGTTGTGCTCCTAAAGCATCTAAATAATCATCTAAGCCAAGTCCATCGGCACCGTTTGAAGAGCGACCTAAATAAACGTTTTCAATATTGGCTAAACATGTTTTAGCTAAATTTACTGATATGTTTTGAGTGTAATATGCTTCGCATGATGATGGTAGAGGCGTACCTAAAGTTTTTTTTCCAAGAGGAATCCCAATTTTCCCATTTTTCAATAAATCAACTTCAAAGTTTAACTGGTTAACTAACAAGCCTAAAGCACTTCCGATTTCAGAACCACTATTAGAAACAAATGAATTATTATATCCTGAGTTCCACAAATTAAAAACAGAATTTAATTTTGTTTGCATTTCGCCTAAACAAGCGTTAATGTATGCGTTACGATTTGCGGCATTTACATCTGTATCAAACAAAGCTACCATAGAGGCATCAGATATGTTTTTACCATATAATAAATAATCTAAAGCAGGTAAGCCTTTAGCGTCTACATTACTAGCAAGTGCCAAATTATAAGTAGCAGTAGTAATGTTTGATTGTATTTGAATTGTATCTACAGGATAGGTATCAAAACTAGCACGAATAATTTCATTTTCAGAAGGGCCAAATTCAAACAAAGACATTATTTGATATTGCTGATAAGCTCTATTAAATTTTTGACGAGCTACTAATAAGTTAGCAACCGTTTTAGTTTGAATAAAATCATTGTAAGCTATTGCAAAAGAATCGAGCGCATATTTTGCTACCTGAAAGTTTGGTATAATAATATTGTTACTATAGTTTGATAACATTCCTGATTTATCAAACGCTATTTCTGGTTCTTCTTCGCTTGCTTTTTTCTTTTTACAATCAAACAAAAAAACTGCAAGTAATAAAAGGCTAAGTACTAATATTTTTTTTTTCATTTCAATAATAATTCGTTAACGAAGATGCTAATTTTTAAAAAGATACTATATACCCGAAAAATGGTATTTAAGGGCCGATCAGAGTCTTATTTACAGTACCCTATAAACTGGGCTTTTAACAAAAAGGCACCCGTTAAAAAAACAGATGCCTTTCTGCGCATTTATGAAAAAAATTATAAAGTATTTGGATCTAAATTAAAGATAGTAGCTAATGAATTAATCACATTATCCATATCAGCTACAGTAACATTATATAAATTAGTTGACAAATAACCTTGTAATTGAGCAATTTGAGCCGACGTAATCACTTTTGAAGGATTGTATGCAAACGCATTAATAAAGCCAACACCTTCAGATAAATTATGATGACGATCAGCATCTTGTGCAAAATTAGATTTTGCTCCTTTCATATAAGCAAGGCATTTAGCAGCGGCAAAACGCTCCCATGTATTAACAACTGTTGTGCGGGCAGCATCACGAGCAGCATCATCTTTATTGGTAATAGCAGCACGACCTTTTAACCAAGCATTCATCATAGTAGCATTAGAACCAATAGCTGTATTCACAGAATTACAGTAGCTTCCCCAGTTTTTAAGTCCTATTAAATTTGTAGGAAAATCAACTGGTACACCAAAATAACCAAAAGCTTCGTCCCATGCTCGTTCTTGAGCAGTAGTTCCACCAACAATAGTTGTATTATCATAAGTAGCTATATTAGTAAGGATAGTAGTAGCTTGGTAATATAGTATAGCTCCCATTAATCCTTTTTCGGTTAGTTCTTTATATTCTAATCCATTGATATCTACTAATATTGCACGAGAAGGGGAGATTAATTTACCGGCAACGCCACTTGATGCAGATTGTGTAGTTGGAGTTGTTGCAGCAAAAACGCTAGTAGTTTCAGCATCGTCATAACTTGATTCTAAAATAGTTTGTAAACTATACGCATTGCTAGTTTTGTCTTTTAACTGAATACCACTTGCACTTAATCCAGTTGTAGTAAACTGAGAAGCTGCATTAGCGTACATATCTTTTAATTTTTGAGCATTTAAAGTAGGTTGAGTGGTTTGTGTAGTTGTATGAGTAGTTTTAATATAGCCAGCCATTTCACCTAACATAGCAATACGTTGAGTAGAAGTTGTAAAATCTACGCCTGTAAAGTTATAGGTTGTTGGTATAGTATAAGCCGGCTCAGTAGCAGCTACAGGATGCTCAATTGGCTCATAAGAATCTTTTTTACAAGAAGTTGCAAAAAAGATAATTGATACTGGTAAAGCTAGTAATAGTGATGATTTGAAAGATAATTTCATATGTATTATTATTTAGATTGATTATAAATTAAGGTCAAAAGTATGGTATAGTAAACCAACTACAAATACCTAAAAAAGGGTATTTATAATAAATAATAAAAAAGGAATAATTAAATGAAGCATCTTATATATTTACATTGGATGATTTTGGAAGATAAAAAAGTAGAACTCTATTAAGTACCAAGCAATTGAACTACAAAAACATGATAGCTTTGTGTAATACAGAAAAGCTTATTCAACATTATTGCGAGCAAAGAATTTTAACCTTTGAATAGAACTATCAAAAATAAAATGGAAATAAAAAACCCTATCAAATTTTCTAAATACCAAATATTAGTAATTACATTATTAGCTCTCACTCAATTTACTGTAGTGTTAGATTTTATGGTGATGTCTCCTTTGGGCGACTTATTAATGAAATCAATGGATTTAAAAACATCTCAATTTGGATTTGCAGTATCAAGTTATGCCTTTAGTGCTGGTATTGCAGGGTTTTTAACGGCAGGTTTCGCCGATAGATACGACCGAAAAAAATTACTCTTGTTTTTTTATATTGGTTTTATTGTGGGCACATTTTTTTGCGGCATCACTACTTCTTATCCCATGCTTATTGCTGCACGTATTTTTACTGGTTTATTTGGCGGCGTTATTGGTTCTATATCTATGGCAATTGTTGCTGATTTATTTTTACTACAACAACGCGGTCGTGTGATGGGATTTATGCAAATGGGCTTTGGAGCAAGTCAAGTACTAGGCATTCCTATTAGTTTATTTTTAGCAAACTCATTAGGTTGGCAATCTCCTTTTTTAATGATAGTGGGATTAGCTTTTATTATTTGGTTAATTATTATATTTAAAATGCAACCAATTACTCAACATTTAGAAGTAAAAAATGACCGCAATGCCTTCCATCATTTATGGCATACCATTTCCCAAAAAGATTATCGCATTGGGTTTATGTCAACAGCCTTATTATCATTAGGTGGTTTTATGATGATGCCCTGGGGAAGTGCTTTTGCAATTAATAATTTACATGTTACTCCTGAGCAATTACCAATTTTATTTATGGTAGCCGGTATAGCCACTTTAATTATAATGCCAATCATTGGTAAGCTAAGCGACAAGATGGATAAATTTAATTTATTTGCCATTGCCTCCATTTGGATGATTTGTGTTGTAGTAGTTTATACCAGACTAACGCCCGTTCCATTTTGGTTTGTAATGATGATGAATGTGTTGATGATGATAGGAATTATGAGTCGTATGGTACCATCAATGGCTTTAACTTCTTCTTTACCTAAAATGCAGGATAGAGGAGCTTTTATGAGTATCAATTCTTCTTTACAACAAATAGCCGGTGGTGTAGCTGCTGCTATTGGAGGAATGGTTGTTGTTCAAAAAGATAAATTTAGTCCGCTTGAGCATTATGATACGCTGGGTATCGTGATTACTGTCATTCTTTTAATTGCTATCTATATGGTATATAGAGTGAGTGAAATTGTGAAGAAGAGAGCTGCAATTGATAAATTATAATTTATCGTAAGAATGTATTTCGTTTAAGTTAATAGAAATGCTTCCGTCTCGATTTGGTTTTTGTTTCATTGGTGTAAACTTTGCATTCCAAACAATTTCTTTGGGTTTGTATGACATACGAGAATATACCGTTTGAAAATATGTATCGGTTATTGATTTTATTAAAATAACAAACTCAGCATCTCTTGCTTCTAGCTCTGGTTCTGTAATATCAAACATAGGACTTTTGTCGTCTATAGGATGAACAATAGTCCAAGTAAATGGAAGGAAATTAATTTGATTTCTTTCTAATTCTAAAAAATGAAACTCTCGTTTTTTAGTAACTAAATTATTAATAGCTAAAGCAATTTTACACTCCGTTTCAATTAATTCGTTTTGTTTACGATTTCCAATTCTAAACATAAAACCTGTCATATTATCGCCATAAGGCGCAATCAAGGCATCTTTACTATACTGTATATCAGCCTTTGGTTTCGCAAAACGTCCGTATAAAATACCAGTTACTAAAGCAAAACCCATTAAACCTAACATAGATTCGATGGCCGCTACTGAACTCACTAAAGAATCGTCGGGATAAATATGCCCGTAACCAACCGTTGTTAATGTTTGAGCACTAAAGAAAAATAATTGTGAAAATTTATGAGGATCATTTACTTCTAAGCCGCCAAACTTATCGGCACCTACTATAAAATAAATCAATGCAAATACTGTATTAACAGCTACATAGCTTACAAATACAAGAGTTATAAATTTTGTCCATGAAATACTTAATAGCCAGTGGTAAGCATCAAAACCAAGGTGTTTTTCAGATACTTTACGTTTAATATTTACCGTACCATCTTGATTTAGAAATCGAACGGATTCATTATAATTTTTATTACCAAAGCCTAATTCGGCACTTAACTTTTTTTTGTTGTTAGATGTTTCTTTAATCATACCTTTGCATTATGAACACTAAAGGTAATTATTATTGGGTATTATTAATTATACCATTGATTTTTGTTGGCTGGTATTTTTTTAATATAAATGAACAAAAGCCACTTCGTACTCTACCCTTCTTCGGACAAAAAAACACCATAAAAGTGGGCGATACAACATTTCATACTGTAAAGCCATTTTGCTTTACAAGTCAATATGATGAGAAAGTAACCGAAGAAACGGTTAAAGGAAAAATATATGTAACTGATTTTTTCTTCACAACCTGCCAATCTATTTGTCCAATAATGAGTACCGAACTGGAAAGGGTTTACAAAGAATTTGCGAGTAATATGGATGTTTTAATTTTATCACATACAGTTGCTCCAGAAGAAGATTCGGTAAACGTAATGATGGATTACGCTAAACTACATGGTGTAAAAGATAAACAGTGGTTATTTTTAACAGGCGATAAAAAACAGTTGTATGATATGGCGCGTACTAGTTACCTACTAAATATGGAAGAAGGGAACGGAGATGCTGATGATTTTATACATACCCAAAACTTTGCTTTAGTAGATAAAGAAAGACATTTAAGAGGTTTTTACGATGGTACAGATAGCTTAGAAGTATCAAGGTTAATAACTGATATAAAATTATTATTAGAAGAATATGCTTATAATGAAAAAAATAAATAAATTATTTTTTATTTTTTGTGTTGTAGCATTTACTTCTGTAAGTGCTCAAAAAACAGGTGTTTATAAAATTAATGACCTGTTAAAACGTATTCATAACAATAGCGATACAACTTACGTGGTAAATTTTTGGGCAACTTGGTGTAAACCCTGTGTAGCAGAATTACCTGAGTTTGAAAGAATACATCAAGAATCTAAAGATAGAAAAGTAAAAGTATTGTTGGTGAGTATGGATTTTAAAGAAGAATTAGATAAAAAACTAAAAGATTTTTTAGAGAAAAACAAATATACTTGTGAAGTTGTATTACTAGATGAAATAAACGGTAACGATTTTATCAATCAAATATCCGAAAAATGGAGTGGCGCTATTCCTGCTACTTTAATTACTAAAAAAAATAAATTGATAACTGAATTTCACGAAGGTAAAATGACTTTTGAGATGTTGTCAAAAATAATTACAGAAAAATAAATCTTTCTAATTATTCAACCTAATTATCTTTTTGGTATAGGATTTTTTATCCGTTTCAATTTTCAAAAAATAAATTCCATCATTCAATTCAGATATATCAATAGATTCAGAAGAAGCCTGTCCGATTTTAGATTTCACTACTTGACCTTGTATATTCAAAACTTCAATTTCTAAAATCTCCTCTTTACTATTAATCATAATTAGCCCTTTTGTTGGATTTGGGTAAATAGCAATCTTACTTTCTTCAAAATCATTAATGCCAGTAACTAGATTAGAGAAAAAGAAAGTCCAACAATCTTTAAATAAACTATTTCTTTTTGTAACATCATAAATACTTTCTAAAGGAAAACCAATATAAATTAATTTCCCATTAGTAGTTCCAGAAGGAAACATTCCCGAAAAATAAATGGCAGAAGTGCTTGTTGAATTATTAGTGTATTTAAGTGTTGATACGCCTCCATTTACTGGTGTCAATACATCCGGATAATCTACATTATAAGTGCCATGTGTTCCGTTATCAAAATAAATAGTATCTGTTAAATTAAAAATACTGCTGCTTGTTTCATTCACACTCTTATACCATGTAGAGGCTTGACTATTAGGTGCATCAAAGGCATAATTTGCTTTTAAATAATTTGTAATAAACGCTTTGTCTGATAATGTTCCACTATTATCTAAGTCCCAAGCAATTTCAGAACCACTTACTAGTAATTTACCACCTTGTTTTAAATAATTACTTACTAAAGTTTGTTCGGTTGAACTAAAAGTTTCGTTAACTGTACTTTCTTTACCTAATATCCAATCTACACTTTTGTAAGTAGACAAACTAATTAATGCATCTTGTATAGCTTCATTAGTAGCTGACGAAAAATGATGATTACTAGCATACACCGAACTACCATGCTGTCTAATAAAATCAAAGGTATTACCTGTAACAGCTCTATCAAAACCATTTACCACTAGCATACTATCTTGATAATTGCAAGGTACTGAAGCTAATAATTCACTAGTAGTGGATGTAACAGAATACGTTGCATTATAGGCAGCTATTTTAACATAGTATAATTGATTAGCTGTTAATCCTGTTAAAATTAAATTGCTTTTAATAAGTGTTACTGGAGCATTAAATGTAGTTCCATTAATACTCGTGTAAATTTTATAATGAGTAGCGTTTCCATCATTTTTCACTTTCACCTCTAGTGTATTATTGGCTTTATTAATAACAGCAAATGATTTGGGAGTAGCTAAAGAAGTAATAGGATTTCCATAAGGATATTCGGGTGGATTTATGACTCCTTCATCACTCAATAAGGGATTTAAAGTAGATGATTGTAATATAGCTTTTACGGTAGTTGGCGTTCCGTTATAAATTACACTATTTTGAATAAAGCGCATGCCATGGCTATAATCCATATACGTATCAGCATGCACATTACTTAAAGGTTGAATAGGATTGCCAATACTGGTGTGCCATCCATAAATAACCACTCTGTTAGCTGTTGTATAAATTTGGTTAGAGATAACTACATCTTTTTTATCGCCACCTACTAAAGTTCCTAAAGGATAAGTAGTTAAAGAACCGCTTCGTTGCGAATATACCATGCCATTATGTTGAGCAAAAGCCTGAACGGTTGTCATAGTGCCACTGGCAGGAATAGTTAGTGGTGTTAGTTTTAAGGACGCTTGCGCATAAATATCATTTACCATTTTTCGAGTGGGCAAAGTACACGCAATAGAATCGGCTATTTTGGTGGCAATAATGGGCGACATGGGGCACAAAAAATAATTTGTATCGCAACCAATGGCTAAATAATCAGGGATTACATAATAAGTTACGCTTTGTAAAGTTCCGCTGATAATAGCAGTTGATGTAACAGGTGAGAGTGTTCTGTAAAAATTAGGAACATTTCCATTTACGACTTCTTGTAAAATTAAATTCTCACGAGCCGTAAACGATAATGGAGTAATAGCAGTAACAAACTGCGCACCATTCATAGCTGATACTTGTCGTGCTGGCACATTAAGTATTTGAGAATAGATTTCAGAAGTAATTAGGGCAAATAAAAAAAGAATATATTTCACGATCAAATAGCTTTTAAGTTTTTAATTCAGGTGTTCTTGTTCTTAAACTAAAATTATAAATTGGCATTGCGGCCATAGTTGTAATAACCGCTACCAATACTAATATTGAGAATGTATTTGTGTCAATAATGTTATACTCCAATCCAATGTTTGCAACAATAAGTTCCATTAAACCTCTAGCATTTATTAATCCTCCAATAGCAGATGACTCCCTCCAGGAATATCCAAATAACTTCATGCTAAACAAAACCACAATATATTTACCAATAAACGCACAACCTAAAATTACAATGCAAGGCACTAATAATTCTGCCGAAGCCAACACTAAAAAATTTGTTTTTAATCCAGAAAAAGCAAAAAATAAAGGCAATAAAAAAACAACAGTAAGGTCCTGCAATTTTGCTTTAACCTCAGTTTGAAGGGTTTTAGTTTTTGGAAGGCTTATTCCCAATATGAATCCGCCAAATACACTGTACAAGCCAATTTTATCAGTAATAATGGCTGCTCCAAGCAACAAAATCATTATGATTGCAAATTGATTTTGAGACAACTTACCTGTTGCTTCAATAGATACGTTCATTTTTACCACAAATGGTTTTACAATATATTTAACTATTACTATAAAAATAATGGCGCCTATTAAGGTTATAAAACCATTTAAAGTGCTGCCAGTTGCGCCAATTGCCGTTATAAAAGCTAGCAAAATCCAAGTAACAACGTCCTGAATACTTGCAGATAATAACGCTATAGATCCAAGTAACGTATTCATTAATTTCTTTTCTTC
Organism: Bacteroidia bacterium; assembly: GCA_046594225.1. Taxonomy (GTDB): domain Bacteria; phylum Bacteroidota; class Bacteroidia; order B-17B0; family Aurantibacillaceae; genus UBA4416. The sequence goes on along the minus strand of JBKJPW010000131.1, from coordinate 300 downwards.
AAGTATACGAGCCAGCATAGGAAATGCCATGATAGAAAAAGCTGTGCCTAAAAATAACATGAACATTATTATTGAAACTCCAGGTAAAGAAAGCTGATAAAAAAATAGATAAGCGCATAAACAACCTACCGCAAAAGGCACAACAATTGCTAAAAAAGATAGAACATAAGCTTGTTGTTTCACTTTCTTTTCAATACTGGAAAGATCAAGATCCATACCTACCAAAAACATATAAAAAGACAATCCAATATTACCTAATACATATATAAAAGGCTGTGTTGTAGTAAAAAGATACGAGTA
>JBKJPW010000063.1:0-9304 GCA_046594225.1 Bacteroidia bacterium | reverse complement strand
CGAACAATTACCAAAAGATATTCATTGGCATTTTATTGGGCATTTGCAAAGTAATAAAGTAAAATACATCGTGCCATTTGTTTACCTAATTCATGGAGTTGATAGCTTTAGTTTATTAAAAGAGATTAATAAACAAGCACAAAAAAACAATCGTGTGATTGACTGCTTATTGCAGTTATATATTGCCAAAGAAGAAACTAAATTTGGTTTGGATTTTAAAGAAGCTAATGAGATTTTAAACTCCATAGAATTTAAAGAGTTAAAAAACATCAGTATAAAAGGCTTTATGGCCATGGCATCTAATACAGATAACGAATTACAAATTAGAAAAGAGTTTAAATCCTTAAAAGAATTTAGTAATCAATATCCTAATTACAACACACTAAGTTTTGGAATGAGTAGCGATTATTTGTTAGCTATCGAAGAAGGCTCAACAATGATAAGAGTTGGTAGTAATATTTTTGGAGATAGAAATTACACGAAGTAAATCATTTTTGAACCACATTGATACATAGATGATTTTAATTACACTAATTAGAAGGAAAGAAAACAAAGTATATTGAAGCTACGCTTCAATACTATGAGTCACTTAATAAAGCTATAACAATAGTAAACTATGTTTCTATGTGGTTAAATTTTTAAAACAGATTACTTATCCATTTCTTTTAAATTTTTAGCGTATAAGGCCACAAAAATAACATCCACTATAACCATAAAAATCAAAAAGCCCATGGCAATGGCTGCATTATTGCCTCCTGGAGGTCCCATCATACTTAAGGAATTTTTGCCCATAAAGATGAAGCTAGAGTATGGTAAAATTTCAGCTATCGAATAAATATAAAATCCTTTTTTTACTCTATTCCACATCATCATCACACCTAAAAAGGATGCTAAAGTATAAACCAAACCTAAATAGGGTGCAATTTTACTGAAAGGATTACTTTGCATTTCAATCATTTGATCTTCCATTTTATCAGCCATTTCCGGATTTACCGTTCTTAGCTGTTCAACGTTTTTCTGCATCGCTTCAGGTGTACTTTGGTAAATACCCCAAATACCTGACAAAAAACCAAGCCCACACATAATAAATGATAAGATACACAATACTTTTAAAAATTGAGAGCGCTTAGGTTGTTCGATAGGGTTGTTTTCTAAAATTAAATTTTCTTCCATAACTTATAATTTTACTCAAAGATAAATGTATTAGTTTCTATAGCCAAAAACCCTTTCTACTAATGAGAAGGCTTTAAGATTTTAAAATTAGTTCATATGTTTTAAATTAACAGCATAAAGTACAATCCAAACGATTGCAAATAATAAACCAACAACTGCACCAGCCCCTCCAATCAAACCACCACCTCCAAGAAAAAAGGCAGCAATAACTGGAGTTATTTCCCCCACGGCATAGATAAAGAAACCCATTTTCTTCAATTTCCACATTTGTAATGCACCATACAAACATAATAAAGAACATAAAATACCAATAATCATATTTGGCACTGCGTTTTCTACGGCTTTTATCATCGTTTCTTGAATTCCACTCATCATTCCAAAAGAATCTCCCTCAGCACTACCCATGTTTTCTAACATAGCTGCAGATGCCTTGATAGAAAAGTATCCCCAAATAGCTCCAAAAAAAGCTAGAGCACAACCTATAAAGGTTAGAATACATAATACAGTAATAAATTGAGGTCTTTTTGGAGCCTCAGGTGTTGTTTGATTTTCCATTAAAATATTGTTTTCCATAATTTTTGTAGAGTTATTATTTTAAACAAAAATAGCCTTTATGTTTCCATAAAAGCTACTTTTTTTTATTCTTTTTTTAGCTAGTGACCAGCTTCTTGCTGAACTGAATCAATTGCTTGGTTCATATTTTGTTCCATTGCTTCTTTAAATTGATCTCCAACTGCAGCTCCCTTTTTCTGAATTTCACCAATTCCCATAACCAACATAGCTGTTAAGATAACCGCGATGATACCTACGATTAAACCTGCGATGGCTAAACCTTTCTTACCACCTGTTTTTCCTAATTTCATCATTCCCATAGCGCATAATCCTGTACCTGCCAATGATAATACTAACCAAAAAATACCTAATCCATATCCACCACCTAATGCTGCTGCAAAAGCAACTGCCGTAGCTACAAATACGTAAAATACTAGAGCTACCAAAGAGATTACAAATCCGGCTACTGCCATTCCTTTACCTTCTGGTTTTTGAGTTGTTGTTGTTTCTTCCATAATGTTTTTTTTAATTTAATGTTTAGTTGTTAATTTATACTAAACTAGAAACTTTTAATTGTTTAACCAAAATTAAAGCATTTAGTTATTAACAACTATCTAATAACAATGGCTTTTAATGGGCAAATTATAGCGGTTCATCTAAGAATTTAACTCAAGCCAACGTTTATAATTATCAAGGCTCGCCCCCTTTTGTTTAAGCTTTAAGACCTCAAAATAGGTGGTTGGGTTTGGATTTTTTGACAATTTAAGCGTTTTTAGATGCTGGTTAGATGAAACGCTTAGTTCAATATCAGATTCTTTAAAATAATGCATCCAATCGTTAAAATCATTTTTAAGAGTATAACCATTTACTGCTATAATCTCATCTCCAATACTTAATCCTGCCTTCCAACTTGGAGAATAAGGTGCTACTAAAGATACTTTTCTATTTAGTCCAAAATCAATGGTTTTAAACCCATAAATTGATTCGCAAGATTGACTACTTGGTGTTTTAATCAATTCAATTTCTAAATAACTTAAGCATTCATTTAAAGGAACTTCAAAATCTTCTGTTCCATAAACGTAATTATCAAAAAAAGTCTTTAAAGAAATTCCGGCTGATTTTTCGCATAATGCAATAATATCTTGTTCTGAATAACCTTTATTTTTTTTACCAAAATCGTTATATAATTCGCGGCAAACATCTCTGAGTCCTTTTTGATTGTTACTGTTTTTCATAATCATCACATCCAACATAAAAGCCACTAAATTACCTTCGTCATAAATAGAGGTTTTGCGATAAGGTGCGCCAGGAACATATCCATCCAACCAAGTATCCCAACTCGAATGGGCTACAGATAAATTAAAACGTCCGTAATTATGAAAATGCTTCGTTAAACGCTCTTCTAATGTTTCAAAATATTCTTGAATATTAAAAACGCCACTGGTTAGTAATAATAAATCGCCATAATAGGTTGTAAAGCCTTCATAAACATAACCCGTTCGTGCATAATTTTCTTTAGAGAAATCATAAGGTAACATTTCAACTGGACGAATATATTTAATATTCCAGGTATGAAATAATTCGTGACAGGAAACACCTAAAATATCTTCGTAGGTTTTCCCTTTGTTTACATTATATCCGGGCCCAATAGCAATGACCGTTGATTTTTGATGTTCAACGCCATGATAAAATTTAAAGGGTAGAATTTGGAATAAGAAATGATATTCATTGGTTGGAATACCATTCCAAAAACTTAATTGAGTTTGAGTGAACTTTGTAAAATCTTTTTTAAATTTTTCGAAATCAGGTTTACACTCGCCAATAAAATGTAACCAAAATTTAATACCATTCACTTCATAAAAATCTGACTGTAAAGCTGGGCTAGCCATGATTGGACTATCGGCTAATTCGTCAAAAGAAGAAGCTATGAGTTCCTTATTATTTCTTTTTAATGAAGTGGCGATTTTATAATTCTCTGGAATATCTAACTCTACTTTGTGTTCTTCTTGCATTCTACTTGGCACATATAGGCACAAATGCACGGGATTTACATATAATTGAGTCTCATCAGCATAACAATTACCAGCGTTAATTTCGGTGGTGTGGTAACTATAAGTGACTTTAATTTTTTTAGAACCATTGGTTTCCACTACCCAGCAATCTTTGCTTGATTTGTTATAAACCAAAGGCTGATTATTTTCGTCAAAAATGTCAACTCGTTTTACATTTTTAGCAAAATTTCCCAATTCATATCTACCTGGTCGCCATGCTGGTAACTGAAGCTCGATAGTTGAAGTAGAAATTGCATCAATTGTTAAATCAACATATATATAATGAGATTGAGAGTTTTTGAGGTATAATTTATAATGAATCATAAGCTAAATTTAGCTTCTAAATTATATAAAGCATAAGTAAAAACAAATTATATTTACAGTAAATAATGAAGTTAGTAATCATATCTGTTTTATTATCGTTTACCTGCTTTAGTCAAGTAAATGATTCACTACTATATCAAATCAAAAGCATTGAAAATGATACAGAACGGGTGAATCAACTATACAAAATAGGATTTGAAATCAGAAATACAGATCCTGAGTTTTCATACAAAATTGCAGCTCTTTGTGAGCAAGAGGCGCAAAAAAGTAAAAGTATATTACATCTTGCCAAAAGTAACAATTTATTAGCGCTGCTATTTTATAAAAAAGGCGATTATACAAATGCTCTTAAATTTCAAAAGCAATCTTTACAACTAAGCGAGTCTATTCAAAATCAATTTTGGATTGCCATTAATCAAGCAAATCTTGGCAACATTTATAGTGATATTAATTATCCGAAGTTAGCTGAGCATGCCTATTTGCAATCCTTACAAGCATCTAACAACACTAATAACACTTTACAAATTACTCGATGCCTAATTAATATTGGAGTTTTAAAACATGAACAAAAAGAATTTAACGCAGCCATTAAACAGTTTGAGGAAGCTCTAAAATATGCCAACGAACTGGGTAATCAGGAATTAATTGCTGATTGTTACAATAATATTGGAACAATGTTGAGAGAACAAAACAAGTTAGATAGTGCTTTATTATATTTAGAAGAAGGTTTAAAAATAAGACAACTTATTGATAATGAATTTGAATTAGCTGATAGTTATAATAACATTGCTATGGCTTATGTGTTACAAAAAAACTTTAATCAAGCTTCCAATTATATTTTACTAGCAAAAGATATCTGTTCCAGATTTGATTATCCAGAGGCATTAGTTGAATTGTACCAAACTCAGTCTGAGTTTTATGAGGCTCAACAAAATTATGAGCAAGCAAATAGTTTCCTGAAAAAACATTATGCTTTAAAAGACAGTTTACAACAAATAGAACAAGAGAATAAAGATTTAGTTTTCATAGCCGAAGTATCTACTACAAAAACATTACATGACAACAATACACAGACCAAAAATAAGTGGTTATTAATTTCTTTAATAGTTTTAATAATTGCTATTCCTTTATTTTTAATCCGTTTTAAGAGATGAGTAAAAAAGACAAAAAAAGAGTAAATGTAGTGTATTCAACTAATCCCAATTTCAGCTATGAAAAAGAGGAAGAAACAAATTACGAAACATTGCCACCGCAGCAGCAAAATTTAAAGCTGTTTTTAGATAGAATTGGTGGTGGAAAATTGGTAACTCGCATTAGTGGTTTTATTGGAAATGAAGACGATTTAAATGATTTAACTAAAACTTTAAAACAAAAATGTGGAGTTGGTGGTAATGCCAAAGAAGGCAATATTTTGATTCAGGGAGATAACCGCGACAAACTATTAGACCTATTAATCAAAGCGAACTACAAAGCAAAAAAAGCGGGGGGTTAATTAAAACTGTAATTTTTATAAATAATTGAATTATAGAGTAAAAATCCCGATATTAGAAACTCTAAAACTAAACCACTATGAACGCACTTGTTGAAATTTTAAAAATCATGATTCCTGCCGGAGCAGTTTTTGCAGCGGCCTATTTTTTAGTAAAACGTTTTTTAGATAATGACCAAAAAAGACGTGAACACGAATTAAAAAAATCAACACTTGGAACGATTACTCCTTTAAAAATTCAAGCTTTTGAACGTATTGTTATTTATTTAGAGAGGATTAACCCAAATAGTCTTGTTATACGTGTCAATAAAAATGGCATGTCTGCACGCCAACTTCACCAAGAACTAGTTTCAGCCGTAAAGTCAGAATACGAACACAACTTATCTCAACAAATTTACCTAACAGCTGGCGCATGGGAATTGGTAAAAACATCTAAAGAAGAAATTATTCAATTAGTAAATATTTCTTCATCAAAAGTGCCTTCGGATGCAAACAGTTCAGAATTAGCGATGATGATTTTAAATATTACCGCTAATCTTGGAAAGAAATTACCTAACGATGTAGCAATTGATTATCTAAAAAAAGAAATTGCTCAAATATTTTAAAGAAATAATTTCTCGCAGAGACTCGCTGAAAAAAGAAGAGGCTCGCTGAGATTATAAAAACACAAATATCTCTCTGCAGTCCTCAGCGAAAATTCTGCGAAACTCTGCGAGAAATAATAAATAAGTACAATGCAAAAATTATTTACAGAATTTACTTCAACAACTGCTGCTCAATGGAAAGAGCAATTAGTAAAAGATTTAAAAGGAATTGATTACAATACACTTGTTTGGCATAGCAATTCAGGAATTGATGTTCAACCTTTTTATACTAAGGAAAATTTAACTACCACTCCTACTCCCATTTTCTCAAAAAACGATTGGGCTATTTGCGAAAATGTTTTTGTGTCAGACTCAAAAGCAGCCAATGCTCAAGCATTAAATGCTTTACAAAATGGCGCATCAGGTATAGTATTTCATATTACTCATAAAACAGACTTCTCCATTTTATTAAAAGGTATTTTACTAGAACATATTTATTCTTTGTTTATAGTAAAACCTGAATTTGAAAAAGAATTAATTACTTTTTTAAGTTCTATACCAGCTGGAAACAATTGTTTTGTAGAATGTGATTATGATTTAAACGGTAACATCGCGTTAAATAACACTTCCTCTATTTGCATTAATACCAATTTATATCAAGAAGCTGGGTCAAACACCGTAAATGAATTAGCATTTTCAATATCGCATTTAAACGAATACTTGAATGTAAAATCTGAGGTTAAAATCATTCATTTGAATGTATCTGTTGGTGGAGATTTCTTTATGGAGATTGCTAAACTAAGAGCGCTCAGAAAATTGGTGAACTTCTTATTAAATCAATATGGCATAAAAGCAACTGTTCATATTCATGCTCAAACTACTTTAATAAATAAAAGTAATATTGATAGTTACACTAATATGCTGCGTTCAACAACAGAAGCTATGAGTGCATCTATTGGAGGAGCTAACAGTATTTTAGTATTACCATTTGATGTAGAGTTTAATGTGCAAAATGATTTTAGTTCTCGTATGGCTCGTAACCAACAATTAATTTTAAAAGACGAAAGCTATTTAAACATAGTGGCTGATATGGCTTCTGGCTCCTATTATATTGAAACCATGACAGAAACCTTATGCGAAAAAACTTGGGAACAATTTAAAGTCATTGAATCAAAAGGTGGATTAATGTCGTGTTTAAAATCAAACTACATTCAAGATATGATTTCTAAAGATGCTGAAATGCTTATACAACAATATAAAGATGGAAAATTAGTTTTAGTGGGCATTAATAAATTCCAGAATAAAAACGAAGAAGTAAAAAAAGATAAAGGATTAAAGATGAAAGACACTTCCTCTTCAATCTTTGGAATTAAACCTATTAATTTGAGTGAATCTTTAGAACAACAATTAGCAAAATAATCATGAGAAAAGATTTTTCAAATATATCCTATTCATCTCCACCTATTGCTTTTGCTGAAAAAGAAACAAGAGAGCAATTTGTAACAGCTGAACAAATAAAATTAAATTCTTCTTACACCGATGTTGACATTAAAGAATTTGAACACTTAAATTTTGGAGCAGGAACTCCGCCATTTTTACGAGGCCCCTACTCTAGTATGTATGTTCAAAATCCTTGGACGGTTCGTCAGTATGCAGGCTTTAGTACCGCAGAAGAAAGTAATGCCTTTTACAGAAGAAATTTAGCAGCAGGACAAAAAGGATTATCAGTTGCATTTGATTTAGCCACACATCGTGGTTATGATAGCGACCATGAACGTGTAGTTGGTGATGTTGGTAAAGCTGGTGTGGCAATTGATTCTATTTTGGATATGAAAGTATTGTTCGATCAAATTCCTCTTGATGAAATGAGTGTGAGTATGACGATGAATGGTGCTGTATTACCAATCTTAGCATTTTACATTGTAGCTGCTGAAGAACAAGGTGTGAGCATGGATAAATTAACTGGCACGATTCAAAATGATATTTTAAAAGAATTCATGGTACGTAATACGTATATCTATCCACCAGATGCGTCCATGAAAATTATTGGAGATATTTTTGAATTTACTTCTCAAAAAATGCCAAAGTTTAATTCGATTTCTATCAGTGGTTATCATATGCAAGAAGCAGGTGCTACCGCAGATATTGAATTAGCTTATACTTTAGCTGATGGATTAGAATATATTAGAACTGGTATTAAAGCTGGATTAGATATTGATGCTTTCGCACCACGCTTATCTTTCTTTTGGGCAATTGGCATGAACCATTTTATGGAGATTGCAAAAATGCGTGCTGCACGTATGCTGTGGGCAAAAATGGTAAAACAATTTAATCCAAAATCAGCTAAATCAATGGCTTTGCGTACGCATTGCCAAACTAGTGGTTGGAGTTTAACTGAACAAGATCCATTTAATAATGTGACTCGTACATGCGTTGAAGCCTTAGCCGCTGCGATGGGACATACACAAAGTTTACATACTAATGCGTTAGATGAAGCGATTGCTTTACCAACAGATTTTAGCGCGCGTATTGCTCGTAACACACAATTGTTTTTACAAAACGAAACCAATGTTTGTAAAGTGGTTGATCCTTGGGCTGGCTCCTATTATGTTGAAACCTTAACGCATGAGTTAGCTCACAAAGCATGGGAATTAATTGAGGAAGTTGAAAAATTAGGCGGGATGGCAAAAGCCATTGAAACTGGTATTCCTAAAATGCGTATTGAAGAAGCGGCTGCTCGTAAGCAAGCACGTATTGATGGAGGAAAGGATATTATTGTTGGCGTTAACTTATATCAAACTAACGAAAAAACAAACATTGATATATTAGATGTTGATAATGCCAAAGTTAGAACACAACAATTAGAACGTTTAGCAAAACTAAAAGCTGAGCGTAATCCTAATGAAGTAGAAGCTGCATTAGCTGTTTTAACAGAATCTGCTAAAACAGGTAAAGGGAATTTATTAGAGTTAGCTATTAATGCGGCGCGTGTGCGTTGTAGTTTAGGAGAAATATCATCAGCACTAGAAATTGTTTTTGGAAGATATAAAGCCAACATCAGAAGTATTTCAGGTGTTTACAGTAAAGAAATTAGTATGGATAAAAACTTTTTAAAAGCAAAAGAATTAGCC
>JBKJPW010000214.1:0-13235 GCA_046594225.1 Bacteroidia bacterium | reverse complement strand
TATTTTAATACAGCAAAACAAGCAGAAGATTATGATTCAAAAAAAGAATTTAGAAATTTATGGATACAAACGACTTAACTTGCTACTATAGCGATTTACCTTCGCCAATGGCATATTTACTTTTACAAGAAAAACAAGCGAAAGAAATTTCAAAACCTTTTTCTGAAAAAGATATTAACCGCATTATAGAAATGGCTTGGGAAGACAGAACACCCTTTGAAGCCATTGAGTTTCAATTTGGACTAAAAGAAAAAGAGGTTATTGAATTTATGAGAAAAAATTCATTGCCATCTAGTTTTAAAATGTGGAGAAAGCGAATGAAATCTCGAAAAACAAAACATCTAAAACTAAGAGATACCGCAACTAAACGTTTTAAATGCAACAGACAAAGAGGTACTGGGAACAAAATATCAAAACGCTAATACATTAAATTTAATGAGGTTGCAAATATTGCTGACGGCAATATCTGGTAAGCAAACTAAAATAATAAATTCTAAAATATTAGTTTTGCGATACTACTTTAAATTTGTATATTAGATAATCTTAAAATTAAAACATGCGACATTTTACACACATTCTTTTTTTTATTTATGCAATTTCTAGTATTCTTCATGCTCAAGTTAATCAAAATTGGTGTGGATCAATTGAGGCCATGGAGAAAAATTTCATCAATCATCCAGAACTTAGAACTCAATTTGAGACTATTCAAAATAATTTGAATCAAATGGGTAATGTTTCTTCTGAAGGAAAAACAGCTGTAGCAAACTACACAATTCCTGTTGTGTTTCATGTATTACACGTAAGTGGTTACGAAAATATTTCAGATGCGCAAATACAAGATCAAATTTCTATTTTTAATAGAGATTTTAATTTACAAAATGCAGATACGTCTGTAGTTATCACACCTTTAAAAAACGTAATAGGTGATGCTAAAATTACATTTCAGTTAGCAAAACTAGATCCTAACGGAAATTGCACCAGTGGTATTGATCGTTTTTATGATACCAAAACCAATAGTTGGGAAGGTGATTATCAAGATTATATTTATACATGGGATCCAACTATGTATTTAAACTTTTATGTAGTAAAAGGAATTGCCAGTGGAGCAGCTGGATACGCATACTATCCTGGGAGTTTAGGCACAGGATCACCAATGGATGGTATTGTAATTTTACAAAACTATGTGGGAAGTATTGGAACTGGAAACGTTAATCAATCACGAGCTTTAACTCATGAAGTAGGTCATTGGTTAAATTTACAACACACTTGGGGAAATACTAATAATCCAGGAGTAGCTTGTGGTAATGATGCAGTAAATGATACACCAGTTACTAAAGGCTTCACCTCTTGTTCTTCGTTAACAGCTTCACAAATTTGTAATCCTGGTATTTCAGAAAACTATCAAAACTATATGGATTATTCATATTGCTGTGTGATGTTTACCAATCAACAATGTGTAAGAATGACTAATGCACTCAACTCTTCTGCAGGTGCAAGAAATAATTTAAGTACTTCAACAAATTTAGCTGCTACTGGCATTACACCTGCCGCTGTTTGTGCACCAATCGCTTTATTTAAATCTGATAAACAAATTATTTGTCTTGGACAATCACTAGCTTATACAGATTTAAGTAACGTTGCAACGCCAACCAATTGGTCGTGGATTTTTGAAGGGGGCTCGCCAAATACATCAAGTGTGCAGAATCCAACTGTTACTTATAATAATCCGGGCACTTACTCTGTGCAATTAATAGCAGGTAATGGCGTTGGAAACTCATCTCCCGAAATTAAAATAGGGTATATAACAGTTTTACCTGCTCCTGTATCAGCTTCACTTATTGAAGGCTTTGAAACCAGTGCATTACCAAATTCAACTTGGATGCTTAGAAATGTTTCCTCGTCCAACACAAACTGGCAACAAACAAATACGGCATTTGCTTCTGGTAATAATAGTGCTTTTGTAAGCGAATCAGCAGCACCTTCATCTACAGTTGATTTATATTCGCCAACTTATGATTTTGGTTCTTCACCTAATTTAGCATTGACATTTAAATGGGCTGGCGCCGAAAGAGATCAAACTACAACGTCCTCTGATGCCTTAAGTTTATATTTTTCAACTAACTGTGGCGCTACTTGGGTGCCTCGTTTAAGTAAATTTATAAAGTCAAGTTCTGCTGGTGTTAGCGGCGTAGTTAATGGTAATTTCGCCCCTACTCCTTCGCAATTTCATCAAGAAGTAATTTCTATTGGAAATTTATCGACTTATAATAATGTGTTGTTAAGATTCAGGTATGTTACAGAACTTGGCTCATCAAATAATTTTTATTTAGATGATATTAACTTAAGCAGTATTACAAATTTAAAAGAGAAATACAATAATGTACTAAATTTCTCAGTATTCCCAAGTCCAGCTAATGAAAATATATCAGTGACGTTTGATTTATTAGAAGAAAAAAAGGTAGAAATAACCTTAATCGATATTTTAGGAAAAACAGTAAAATATATAGCTAAGCAACAATTAAATAACGGTAATCATACATTAACAATTCCTGTGCATGATTTAAGTAAGGGTATTTATTTTGTGAAGTTAAATGTAGATGAACTGACTACTACTGAAAAAATAATTGTTCAATAAATTTGACTTATTATTTGTAATAAATGTCGCCGCTTTTATATTTATCATCAAATATGCGCATATAAAAAATAAATCCATTTTGACGATATAACTCTTTCAAATAAGGGCAATCTCGCTTTATAACTTCCTCATCAATTATTTTTGCTATAAAACACGCAGGTTTAACATCTTTAAAATCTCTCATCCAATTTGTTCTAATTAAGCCATAAGAAATATCAATGTTAATATTTTGAAGTTCCATTTCTTTCCTTCTAAACTCAATATAATGCTTAAAAGACTCATTGTTTTTAAAGGAAGCTTCTAATTCTCCATAAAACAAGGTAGCATAACTTTTAAATCCAATAGATTCTACGCTAAAACCATGTTTAGCGCATTGCTTATAAAATTCAATGGCTGTTCTCTGAGTATATTGTTCGGCTTTAGGTGCCACAATCATTATTAAACTGTATACAGCAAATAAAGAGCCTAAAAACAATGCGTAAATGTATTTAAACATTCCTTTTTTAATTTTCATCAAGCTAAAGTAGGCGGTTCCTATAAACAATATACCAATTATCCATTCATAACCACTCCAATGTACATCTGCTTTTAAATTTTCTAATGCAAATGGGTCTGCAATTAAGTGGCTTGATAATATCCACGGTTTTAATAATGGCACACATCCAATAATTGTAAAAGCTATACCAAGTATTCCTGTAATAATTATAAAAAATACATGAAACCACTTTTTCCAATTGTATTGCCCTGCAAATAATTTTTGAATAGCATAAGTTGCTAAATAGGTTAAAGGAAAATAACATAAGGACGAATAGTGAACAATTTTAGTTTGAACAATTGAAAATAAAATCAATACTACCCAAAACAAACTCATCATCCAGCGCTTGTTATGTAATTGAAAAGGAGTATCTGTATTTGATTTTTTATGTGCTAAGATTAAAAATAAAGAAGACGGAAAGCATCCTAATAATAATACTACAAAATGATAAATGAATGGTCCGCCATGGTCGCTATCTTCCGTGTTAAATAACCTGATTTGATAATCAATAAATTCTTTAATGACATGTCCGTTGCCTTTCATATACATCACAGCAAACCAACTTAAACCAGTTATCAAAAAGGCCATGAAAAACGTAACCATAAATTTAAAAGACGATATTTTTTTAAAACGTCCTAAAACAAAAAAAACTGTTATCGTTAAACTCACTAAAATTAAAGCAGCTGGACCTTTAGTTAATAAAGCTAATCCTAAAAAGAGACCTGAAATAATAGCCGTTTTATATCCAAATTTACCTACTGGGTTATTAGTGTGTTGTAATAAATAATATACGGATACATAAATAAATAAATTAAACCAAGGATCGATGATACCACTTTTAAAAAACAAATGCGGCAATAAAGTAGAGGCATAAACCAGTACCCATGTTAATGCAAATTTTCTATCGTTTAATTCTTTTCCTGTTTTATATAAAACTAATAAGGTAATCACACCACATAAGGCATTAGGAAAACGAGCTGCAAATTCGTTAACGCCAAACACATTCATACTTAATGCTTGCAACCAAATAAACAAAGGCGGCTTTTCCCAAAAAGGGTGAAAATATAATTGTACTTCTGAATAGTTATTAGATGCTAACATTTCGCGGGCACACTCTGCAAAATTAATTTCATCCCAATCAAATAAAGGCATGTTGCCAATAAAAGGAATGTAGAGCAAAGAAGCTACTACAAAAATAAAAGCGTAAGCTTTAGTATCTGTATTTAATATCTTAAACACCTTTTTCTTTACGTTGAGATAATAGTTGTGGTAATGTTGTATTTAGTTGTTGCCATTTGTTAGTGTGATAAAATACCACATACAATAATACAGAAAAACATACACCAATAAAAGAACCAACATACACATCAATTAGCCAATGTTGTGATAAATACACCCTACTAAAAGCAGCTAAAACAGCTAGCATAAAAAAACTAATTTTTAATAAATGATTCTTCGTAATAAACAACAAACAAAAAAACAAAGCAAAAGCAGATAATGCATGTCCGCTTGGAAATGAATAAAAAGCTACCACATCAACACCATCAACTAACTTCAGTTGTTCTCTTACATAATATTGAAATACAAAGTGAGGTCTAGTTACTTCGAAATATATGCAATGTTTTAAAATAAAGGAAACAATCCCAGCTCCTGCATACGAGAATAATATATATAAAGAAACTCGCACATTGTTGAACGAAAAAGCTATAGCTATCAATACTGCAAACAAGCCATCTCCCAAATGTGTAGCATAAGCAAAAAATTGATCAACAAAATGATTTCCTACATAGCTATTCATTTCTCTATGAAGTGGTACTTTACCAATATTCAATAGTATATAGCCAACAAGACTAAGCAATGCTACATATAAAAGAATATAAATGAAATTATGTTTAATTAATGCTTTCAAATTTTATTTACCCAAAGAGTTTGTCGAATTGTTTTTTTCTTTTACTTCTGCTTGCTGAATAGGTGGTGTTACTTTTACATCTTTTTTAAAAGGTTTATCCTGAGCCGCAATATCACACATTGTTTTAATAGCTTGGTTCACAACCTTCATTACACAAACTGTAGGCTGTATATATATTTGTTTAACAGTACTATCAGGCATTGTAAACGTCATGTCAGTTGCTATACTTTTAGGCCCTTCAAACAAAAAAGGATCTTTAAAATAATCTTCTAAATGTATGTCTTTTATATGTATTTTTTTCTTCAATACCATTGTGTACAACTCAAAAACCGCATCTGTAATTTTTATTGAAATCAAATTTTTCTCATTATCATAGCCAATTTTTACATGTCCTAATACTTCCGATTTATATCCAAAAGGGCCTACATCTACCTTAGCCTCACAGGTAAAATCGCTACTATCTGGTTTAAAACTAATTTTGGGATTTAATACTTTCCAGTTATAATGCCCGTCAATAATACCAAGCACTTCATATTGACTTTTACCTTTAATCTCTCCTATAGCTGTAAACACTTTATTCACGGCTCTTTCGCTCAATACAAAAGCAAAATCGTTAGGATTTTGGCCAAATATAATGACAGAAAAATGAATTAAAAAAAGAAGAATAAGTTTCTTAAATTGCATGCTATAAATATATAATTTTACTATGTTTATATGATATAAATAATACTGATAAAATACAATTTTACTCTTTTTTAACGATAAAAAAATAATGACTATAAAAGCTAATAACCCCGTACTTACTTCCTGGATAACAGTAGATACTAATTCTGACTTTCCAATTCAAAACTTACCATTTGGAATTTATTCGGATAATACTGTGAAAAACCATGCCTGCTCTGCTATTGGAAATTACGCCATTGATTTATATGAACTAGCTAATCGTGGATTTTTCTCTAAATTAAATATTGATAAGGCGGTATTTGATAAAACCTATTTAAATGATTTTATTGAACTAGGAAAAGATATGACGCGTGCTTTACGAGATAGGTTATCAGAATTATTAGATAGCAGTAACCAGGAATTGCAAGATAATAAAGAAGCATTTAATCATATTTTCAAATTACAATCTAATATTCAATTATTGTTGCCAGTAAAAGTAGGCGACTATACAGATTTTTATAGTAGTATTGATCACGCTACAAATATTGGAACGATGATTCGTGATCCTAAAAATGCGTTAATGCCTAACTGGAAATATATTCCTGTTGGTTATCACGGACGCGCTAGTAGTATTACAGTTAGTGGTACTAATTTTCATAGACCAAAAGGACAAATGAAACCCGCTGATGCAGAGTTTCCAACATTTGGCCCATGTAAGTTATTAGACTTTGAATTAGAAACCGCTTATATCATTGGCAAATCAACAAAATTAGGAGAAACCATTAGTACCGAAAAAGCAGATGATTATATTTTTGGAATGGTGTTATTTAATGATTGGAGTGCACGCGATATCCAAACATGGGAATATGTGCCATTAGGACCTTTCTTATCAAAAAACTTTGCAAGTACTATTTCTCCGTGGATCGTTACTTTAGATGCTTTAGAACCGTATAGAGCAGAAGGTTATATACAAGACCCAAAGGTATTTCCTTATTTAGAATATAAAGGAAATAAAAATGTAGACATCAAACTAGAAGTATCTATTCATCCAGAGAATAGCACCGAAACTGTGATTTGTAACTCTAATTACAAATATATGTATTGGACCATGGAACAACAATTAGCTCATCATACTGTAAATGGATGTAATGTAAATGTAGGCGATATGATGGGAAGTGGCACTATTAGTGGTCCTGACTCAAAAGAGTATGGCAGTATGATGGAATTAAGTTGGAAGGGTACTAAGCCAATAAAATTAAATGATGGTAACGAACGTAAATTCATTAATGATAACGATACCGTTATTTTAAGAGGCTATTGTAAGAATGACAAAGTGCGTATTGGCTTTGGTGAATGTAAAGCAAAATTATTGCCAGCTATTTAATATAAATTCAACCTGTCCTCATATAAACTAAAATAAATAAACATGAATCCAATTATTAGAAATATTTTAGCGGTAATAACAGGTGTTATTATTGGAAGCATAGTAAATATGGGATTCATTATGATGAGTGGCTCCATTATTCCTCCTCCAGATGGCGCAGATTTAACAACCGCTGAAGGATTAATAGCAAGCATGCATTTAATGGAACCAAAACATTTTATTTTTCCTTTTTTAGCTCATGCTATTGGTACATTTATTGGTGCATTTTTAGCCGTAAAAATTGCTGTAGCTCATAAAATGAGATTTGCTTTCGCTATTGGTATTGCATTTTTAGTTGGAGGTATTATGAATGTAATGATGTTACCTTCTCCGCTTTGGTTTACTATTTTAGATTTAGTAGGAGCTTATCTTCCAATGGCTTATTTAGCCTGGAAATTAGGAGAAAAAAAATAATCCCATTTCACAAATGGACAAAAACAAAATAGCCGTAGAAATATTCAATAAGTTAGCGCAAGACTATCAGGATAAATATATGGATGTGAGCTTATACCATGATAGCTTTGATGTATTTTGTAGTCAAATAAAAAAGAACGCATCAGTTTTAGAATTGGCTTGTGGGCCAGGAAATGTTACTCAATATTTATTGAAAAAACGCCCCGATTTAAACATTCTAGGAACTGATTTAGCTCCTAACATGATTGAGTTAGCAAAGATCAATAATCCTCAAGCTAATTTTCAATTATTAGATTCTCGAAAAATCATTAGTTTAAATAAAACTTATGACGCCATTATGTGTGGCTTTTGTTTACCTTATTTATCAAAAGAAGAAGCTATTCAGTTAATATCTGATGCAGCAAAAGTATTAACTAATAATGGTGTCATTTACATTAGCACGATGGAAGACGATTATAGTAAATCAGACTTTAAGAAAGGAAGCAGTGGCGATGAAATTTATATGCATTTTCACGAAGAAGATTATTTAGTAGAAGCTTTGAAAACAAATGAATTTAAAAACATTGACATCAAACGTCAAAATTACCCTACAACCGACGGCTCTATAGTAATTGATTTAATTATTATTGCTCAAAAAGTAATATGATTATAAAATAACATCATCGCTTGATCCTGGCTCTTTATTTGATTCCGAAATATCTTGCTCTATAATAGTTGAACTCTCTGCTTCAGCATTAACTTTAGAAACTTCGGGCACTGGATTTCCAATAGTAAAAGTATATCTACTTCTTTCTGAAAACCAAACATAAGGCACCCAAATGCAAGTTTGCACTACTACTTTTATCATGGATGTCGTTTCTTTAGATAATAATACTCGTTCTGATATATCTGAAGAGTCGCCATAAAAACTATATAATATAATTAAATTGATAATTAGAAACAATGAATTAAATACTCTAAAAACAACAAAGTACAATCTAAATTGCGTTTTCTTTTGATAAAATACAATCACAACTAAAATAGAAAACACAAATAAACAAGTATTTGATGCAGCAATGAAATAAGCATAATAACCTTTTATTGGATTAAAATAAGATGACTCTGGCTCAAAGAAATAAATCAGATAATTGACATTCATTTCTGTTGAATACTCCGAATAAATAGCATATAACAAAAGCAATGGATTCAATGTAATTCCGATTCCTAATAATACTAACCAACCACTAATTGAACTATAATTTGGATTAAAATTGAACCCATAAGTAGTTTGATAAGGTCTTTTATACAAATACCAAATTAAAATGCAGGATAAAAGCAATGCTGCTAATAAAATTACAACCAGCGACCAATTAAATCCAATAATACCAGTTGCTAATGGTTTCTCTTCAGCTGTAAATAGCATGTTATAATTAATAAAATCCATTTTAGCCTTGTAATCTATATAGTCAGTAGGATAGATGACCCCTGTATTGGCATTATAACTATAAATCAAATGAAGTGTGTTATCTACAACTTTATAAGTGTAGCAATAGTTAAAATAATTATTATTTTCTTCTTTGGTAGTTGTTTCTATATTCCATCCACCTTCCTTAGTTACAGTAATGGTATGTGTATGACAAAATGGGTATATAATCTTTAACGGTTCCTTTCTGCTATTTTCATCTCCATAATTCAATTTAGCATTTAAAGCATAAGGCATAAAATCTTTTGTTATAGATTTTGATTTACTTGAGTCTGAAAGACTCCATAGTTTTTCTAAAAGGTAATATTCAATAGTAGTTACTGTATTTATTTCAGGCTCATCAATTAATTTAACGGTATCCAGTACCGATATATCTTTGGTAAATTTGCTATAGAATTTTTGATAGGCTTCCTGAATATCGTAAATAGAATTAGTAAGAAAGTAATACCTCATTTCATCGGCATTTGAACCTGTATAAACAGAAGTAGCTTTTAATCGTGCGTCTCCCGAATCATCAATAACTATTTCTTCCAGAATACTATTTTTACTAGTCTTATCAAAAGGAATAATGGTAAAAGAGATGTCTTTATTATCTAACAACATTCCTATTTCATATGAAGGCAGGATTCGTAACTTAAAATTTCCTCGTTGATAACTAATCGTTGGGTCAATAAAATATAATTTATCTTGATAATAAAAGGCAGAAATACAATGATCAAACGCATTTATAGAAGGCACTTCATCTTTAATTTTGGTACCCATATATGTATTAATCAATACAGGATATGCTTCAATATTTATTAATTTTAATAATGCATTTAATAAAACTGATTTTTCTTTACAATCCCCAAACCTGTTTTTTAATACATAATCTGGCGTTCTGGGAACATGAGAATAAATACCATTTTCGTTACCCGAATAACGAATATGCGTTTGAACAAATTCAACAACCGACGTGATTTGGCTTTCAATATCATTACTTTGTTTTACAATAGAATCAATTATTGATTTTAAATTACTGTTACTGTAGTTTGGTAAATTAAAAAACGTTTTACAATGTTTTTTCACTTCATTCCAATCACTTAAATTACTTACTTGAACTTGAGTGTAAGGATTTTGCCAGTTTGGTGTAGATGACTCGGCATTTATAACTACTGGATTATCTACCTCCCAGGTATAATCATTAAGTTCAGCGTGCTTAATAACAGGTTTTATTTTAGTGTTTTTGTTTACAATGGTTGGAGTAATAGATTTAGGAAACAATAATCTTAAATGTATCTTACCTACAGGTACAGAATAAGAAAGCGATAAGTTGTAATTGAAATAATTCGCCATAATTGGATTTTCGCCAATAACAGAAAAGCTGTATTCAATTACATCTCCTTTTCTAACATCACTGAGATTGACATAAAACGTTTTTTTACCACTTAATATACCTTTGTTTCGTTTGCTTTCTTCGTTTAACAATTTAATATCTAAACTCTTTGTTTTATCAATAACTTCATTACCTCTATAAATTCGTACATAATGCATAAAGGATTTTTCATAAGAAGGATCATAACTAAATTCAATTTGAGAAACATCGGTAAGTGCCTCTTCGGTTAATACCGAAATAGCATAATGAAAATAACTATGTTTTTTAACAACATTATATTGTTCATCAAACAACGAATAATAATACCCTTCTTTTATTTGTTTTTTATTAACTGTTCCAACACTTTTAACATCAATAGGTTTAACCCAATCAGGTATAAAAGGATTTATTTGAGCAGCAATACTGTTAAACAACAAAATAAAAACCAAAGGAAACAAGTACTTCATAGAAATATTATATAAAATAAATATATGTAATTTATTTAAATAATGTATTTTATTAGTATAACAATTTCTTATCATAGGTCAAGAGCCAGTAAATAATCTATTTATATGTTTGACTTGTAAATAAATCATAGCAATGGACAGAATAGAATTCTTAAAAAAAGGCCTTCTAGGAACAGGAATGTTTGTCGCCTCTTCCGCTTTGGGAAATATTATTAAAAATGACATTGACGATCCCGATAGCTATCAGGAAAAAAAATTAGAAATTATAGGATTTAATCACATACCAAATACAACATCAACCATCATGAAAAATACCATCTTACACAAAGCAGATACCCGTGGCGATGCAAACCACGGTTGGTTACACAGTAAACATAGTTTTAGTTTTGCAAACTATTATAATCCAGAAAGAATGCATTTTGGTGTGCTACGCGTTTTAAATGATGATACGGTAGCTGCAGGCATGGGCTTTGGAACTCACCCACACGATAATATGGAAATCATTAGCATTCCATTAGAAGGTGATTTAGAGCACAAAGACAGTATGGGTAATACCACCGTTATTAAAAATGGCGACATACAAGTAATGAGTGCCGGAACAGGAATACAACATAGCGAGTACAATAAAAATAAAGACTCTCAAGTAAAGTTTTTACAGATATGGGTATTCCCCAATAAAAAAAATGTGACCCCTCGTTATGATCAAATTACTTTAAAACTAGAAGACCGTCACAATAAATTACAACAAATATTATCACCTAACTCAGATGATGCAGGCGTTTGGATTCATCAAAATGCGTGGTTTCATTTAGGAAAATTTGACAAAGGACATAGTGTAGATTACACAATCAAATCAAAAGGAAACGGGCTTTACATTTTTAATTTAAATGGCGACTTATTGGTAAACGACCAAGTTGTGGATGCTAGAGATGGTTTTGGAGTTTGGGATATTGATAAAATAACTTTGAAAGCCGATACCGATACTGAATTTTTAATTATGGAAGTTCCAATGACTATGTAAAAAAACTAACTTTATTTTCTCCTTTTTTTTATATTTATAAAGAAATTTTATAATAATATTTTTCTATAAATAAAAACGACACATGAAACCACCAAAAAAATGGAAAATGGCCGTAGTCATATGGCTTGCCATATATCCCTTAATTACATTAATATTTGCTACCCTTGGCAAACACTTAATTTTAATTGAACCATTACCTTTACGTACGCTAATTATTACTGTAATTGCTGTTCCTACTATGGTATTTATTTTAATTCCGTCATTACAAAAATTATTACATAATTGGTTATTTAAATAAAATTTTAACTAATTATTGGCGCTAATACATAAGTTGTACTTCTGCCTCCTGCTGTTTCTTTTCATGCCATTGTTGGTATTATGCCATTGTTGGTGTTCTCACCAACAATGATGAATATAATATTAAAATACTGACTTTTATTTTCAAACAGGTAATTTCATATGTTGGTGATAACACCAACATGGGCTACAAATTTTAACTAACTATTGGCGCTAATACATAAGTTGTACTTCTACCTCCTGCTGTTTCTTTTTCAAGTATATTTTTATTTATCAAATCTTGTATGTCACGCAAAGCAGTATCAGCGGAGCACTTGGCTATTTTTGCCCATTTAGATGAATTCAATTTGCCATCAAAACCGTCAAACATCTTATTTATTAATAAGCGTTGTCGCTCGTTAATAGGAATTTGAGTGTGTATATCCCAAAACTTTGTTTTATTTAAAACCCGTTGCAAAACTTCATCTGTTGCGTTTAAAGCTTTATCCAAACATTGTAAATACCAATGCATCCAAGTTGTAATATCTAAATTACCTTTTTGACTTTTTTCTAAAATATCATAGTACGCTTTTCTTCCAACACGTATTTGCGCCGACATACTATAAAATCGATGCTTATCTTCATCAGCCTTGGCTAGTTGCATATCCGCAATCGCTCTGGCTATTCTACCATTACCATCATCAAAGGGATGTATCGTTACAAACCAAAAATGCGCAATAGCCGATTTGATAACAGCATCGATGCTATCTTTGGCATTAAACCATTTCAAAAAAAGTTTCATTTCTTTTTCTAAATGCTCTGCGTGAGGCGCTTCGTAATGTACACGCTCTTTACCCATAGCACCTGATACAACTTGCATAGGTCCTTTTTCGTTATCACGAAATTTACCTACTACTATTTTATACATCCCACTTCTTCCAGATGGAAAAAGAGCAGATTGCCATCCAAATAAACGATCTTTTGTTAGAGGCTTGTTATAGTTTTGCGTAGCATCCAACATCATTTCCACAACACCATCTACATTTCTATCAGCTGGAACCAAACCGGCAACATCC
>JBKJPW010000188.1:0-40068 GCA_046594225.1 Bacteroidia bacterium | reverse complement strand
TTTTTTGTTTTATAGAAATATTTATATGTGTGAATGATGTAAATATATTTATTGTTCATGTAATTCAG
This sequence comes from Bacteroidia bacterium, assembly GCA_046594225.1. Taxonomy (GTDB): domain Bacteria; phylum Bacteroidota; class Bacteroidia; order B-17B0; family Aurantibacillaceae; genus UBA4416. Next base: position 40,000 of record JBKJPW010000188.1, on the reverse strand, counting down.
AAGGCAAATAAATGAACCTACTTTGTAACGTGAAAATTAATTCACTATTTAAATTCAATAACATGAAAACAAAACTATTACTCTTAATAACAATTGTTATTTTATCTTTTCCAAAAGTACATTTTGGACAAGCTCCTAACTTAGGAACTGCAGCAGATTTTGTACTCTTTACGTCGGCTGGTGCTGTAGGTAATACTGGCATTTCTCAAGTTACAGGTAATGTTGGAACCAATAGTGGCGCTATCACGGGCTTTGGAAACGTAAATGGCGTGATGCATAATGGAAATGGTGCAACGGGCGCTTGTGCGGCAGATCTTACAATTGCATATAACCAATTGAATGCAACTGTTCCAACTTTTTTCCCCGCGCCTTTACTAGGTAACGGACAAATTCTTAATGCAGGAGTTTTCTCAATAGCAGCAGCTACTACATTAAATTTAACTTTAACTTTAGATGGTCTGGGTGATCCAAATGCTCTATTTATCTTTAAAATAGAAGCCCCTTTTTCTGTAAACCCTGGCGCTAACGTTCGTTTAATTAATGGAGCTAAAGCATGTAACGTGTTTTGGAAAGTGGAAGGTTTAGTGAGTATAGCTGCAGGAGTTGCCATGAAGGGAACTATTGTTGCTAATAATGCTGCTATAAATATGATGGCTGGTGATACACTCGAAGGAAGAGCCTTATCTACATCCGGAGCTGTTAACATTGATAATGTATTAGCATATACACCTATTGGTTGCGGAAGCCCTGTACTTAACGGGCCACTAGCTCCAACACTTGGCGCAGTTGATTGTTTTGCCTTATTTACATCTAACGGTCCTGCTACTAACAACCTAACAGTTACAAACGTGATAGGCGATGTTGGAACAGATCTTGGTACTACCACAGGTTTTGGAACCCCCAATATAGTTATAGGAACAATTCATGCTGTTCCTGATGGAACTACTGCAGCATGTGCCGCTGATTTATTGAATGTTTATAATTATTTGAATACACTACCTATTGATATCGAGTTATTATATCCTGCTCAGTTCGGAAATAGACTTGTTCTTACTCCGCACACATATTTGATGAACGCTGCTGCAACATTTGTTGATACACTCTATCTTAACGCGTTAGGCAATCCTAATGCTGTGTTTGTAATTAATATAAATAATGGCGGTTTAACTACGGGTACTTACGCAAAGGTTAACTTAATAAACGGTGCACAGGCAAAAAATGTGTTTTGGAAAGTACAAGGTGCAATTAGTATAGCCAGTTCTTCAAATTTCAAAGGAACTTTTGTTTCTTTTAACGGCGCAATTAGTTTAGCTGATGGTGTTATTATTGATGGCAGAGCGCTTACAACAAATGGCGCTTTAAATACTGCCTCTGTAAATGTTACTATACCCGCAGGAAGTTGCGGCACAGGATTGCCTCCAACTATTATTACTCAACCATCTAATCAAACGGTGTGTGAGGGAAACTCTGCTGTTTTTTCTGTTGTAGCAACAGGTACGGCATTAACTTATCAATGGAGAAAAGGCTTAATAAATTTAATTAATGGGGGAAATATTTCGGGCGCTACTACCGCTACTTTAACTATTAATCCAGCAAGTATTGCTGATGCAGCATCAAATTATAATGTTGTAGTTAGTGGATCATCCGCTCCTAGTGTAACATCTATAAATGTTTCTTTAATAGTAAATACAGCGCCAACGATTACATCTCAGCCATCAAATCAAATAGCATGTATTGGTAGTTCAGTAACATTTACAGTAGCAGCTACAGGAACAGTGTTAACCTATCAATGGAGAAAAGGGTTAGTGAATCTAATTAATGGCGCATCTATTTCTGGTGCAACTACTGCTTCATTAACTATCAACCCTGTTGCATTAACAGATGCAGCTTTAAACTATAACGTAATAATAAGTGGGGCATGTCTTCCTGACGCTATATCTAATAACGTATCGTTAATTATTGGAACAACGCCAACTATCACATCTCAGCCATCAAATCAAACTGTTTGTGAAGGTAGTTCAGTTACATTTACAGTTGCCGCTATCGGAACAGGATTAACCTACCAATGGAGAAAAGGTTTAGTAAATATAATTAACGGTGGAGCAATTTCAGGCGCAACTACAGCGTCATTAACTATTAATCCAGTTAATGCAACAGACGCTGCTTTAAATTATAATGTTGTTGTAATGGGAGGTTGTCTTCCTAATGAAATATCAAATAATGTTTCTTTAATCATTAACACTTCGCCAACAATTACATCTCAACCATCAAATCAAACAGTTTGTGAAGGTAGTTCAGTTACTTTCACAGTTGCCGCTATCGGAACAGGATTAACCTACCAATGGAGAAAAGGGTTAGTGAATCTAATAAACGGAGTATCTATTTCTGGTGCAACTACTGCTTCATTAACTATCAACCCTGTTGCATTAACAGATGCTGCTTTAAACTATAACGTAATAATAAGTGGGGCATGTCTTCCCGACGCTATATCTAATAACGTATCGTTAATTATTGGAACAACGCCAACTATCACATCTCAACCATCAAATCAAACAGTTTGCGAAGGTAGTTCAGCAACTTTTACAGTTGCTGCTACTGGAACGAGTTTAACTTATCAGTGGAGAAAAGGCTTAGTAAATATAATTAACGGTGGAGCAATTTCAGGCGCAACTACAGCTTCATTAACTATTAACCCTGTGAGTTTAACAGATGCTGCTATAAATTATAATGTTGTTGTGAGTGGTACTTGTTTACCTAATCAAACTTCTAGCAATGTATCACTCATTGTTTTAGCTTCTCCTATAGCAATGGCAAATAGTAATTCTCCTGTTTGTATGGGTAGTCAAATTAACTTAACAAGTACTTTCATTGCAAATGGAACTTATTCATGGACAAGTACAACTGGTTTTACATCCTCTTTACAAAATCCAATAATTCTTTCTTCAACTTTATCTGACGCAGGAACATATTCATTAACCGTTTCAAATGGCACATGTACATCTAATAACTCTACAACTTCTGTTATTGTAACAAATTGCTCAAACGATTTAAGCATTATCAAAACAGTAAATATAATCAATCCAGTTGTTGGTAGTACGGTTGTATTTGTTATTACTGTTACGAATAATGGTTCATTAAATGGAACGGGCGTTGTTGTAAATGATATATTACAAAGTGGGTATACTTTTGTTTCATCAAATGCAACAATAGGAACATATAATAATTCAACAGGTATTTGGTCAATTGGAAATTTAAATAGTGGGGCATCAGAAACCTTAACTATTACCGCCACTGTTCAAAATTCAGGAAGTTATATTAATACTGCTACTGTAAGTGGAAATGAACTGGATGGAAATTTAACTAATAATAGTTCAACCGTTGAAACATTCCCGCTTGATTTTAATATACCAGAAGGTTTTTCTCCAAATGATGATGGCATCAATGATCTATTCGTTATTAGAGGTATAGACAGATTTCCAAATAATAATTTCACAATTTTTAATCGTTGGGGTGATAAAGTATTTCAAGCAACACCTTATCAAAACACTTGGGACGGTTCATGTTCTAAAGGATTAAGAATAGGTGGTGATGCTTTACCAACGGGTACATATTTCTATGTTCTTGATTTAGGTGACGGTTCGAAATTTTTTAAGGGAACTATCTATTTAAACAGATAACATAGTAAACAAAACATTAATTCTCATTAAACATAATTAAAATGAAAACATTCAAAAAAATAATTACACCTCTAATCTTGCTAATAAGCTGTGGGTCAATTAAAGCGCAACAAGATCCAATGTACACACACTATATGTATAACAGTTTAGTTATTAACCCTGGTTATGCCGGCAGTAGAGATGCTTTAACAGTCACTGCACTACACCGTTCTCAATGGGTAAATTACAAAGGTGCTCCTGTTGTTCAAACATTAACGATGCATTCGCCTTTAAAAAACGAACACATAGGTCTTGGATTATCTGTATCCAATGATAAAATTGGACCAACCAATAATACTTCGGCTGTTATAGATTTTGCATATATCATGAAGTTAAATAAAAAATCAAAATTAGCTTTAGGTTTAAGTGCTGGTGCAAATATGTTTCAAGCTAACTTAAGCTCTGTTCAATTAGATCAACAGGTTGACCCTTCGTTTCAAAATAATATCAATAATCGCTTTACTCCAAACTTTGGTTTTGGCGCGTATTATTCTAGAGAGCGTTTTTATGCAGGACTATCTGTGCCAAAAATTATGCAAAATAATTATTCTGACTTAAATCAAACTGCTTCAAATGTTTTAGCAGGGAAAGAGCAGAGACACTATTTTTTTATAGCAGGTACAATGATAAAACTTACTGATAATCTAGACTTTAAACCAACAACATTGGTTAAAGTAACTGCTGCGGCTCCAGTTCAAGCAGATGTTACAGCATCCTTCTTAATTATGAAAAAAGTTTTAATTGGAGCTATGTATAGAACTGGTGATGCGGTTGGACTGTTAGTAGGATTAGATTTAACACAACAATTTCATATTGGTTATTCATACGACTATTCCTATGGTCTTCAAAACTTCAAGTATCATCAAGGAAGTCATGAAATTATGTTGAGATATGATTTTATCTTTTCAAGTAAAAAACAAATACATACCCCTAGACATTTTTAATCATTACAACAACTATAATATGAAAAATTTATTTATACCAGTCATCGTATGCTTAGGATTTAGTTTAAGTTCTATCGCACAAGAAAAATCGAAAAAAGAAATACAAGGCGATAAGTATGCTTTTAAATACGCTTATGATGATGCAATTGTTGCTTATTCTCAAGCGAAAAGTTTAACACCTGAAGGCCAACGTCATTTAGCAGAAGCATATCACAATATGAATCAAGATACTGAATCTGAAATTGAATACTCGAAACTAGTAAACTTGCCAACGGGTGTTTTACCCGAAGATCATTTCAAATACGCCATGATTTTAAAATCAAATAATAAGTATGATCGCGCGTATATTAGTTTAGACAAATTTTATGAGTTAAAACCAAATGACTTAAGAGCAATTGATTATAAATTACATAAAGCAGAATTAGCAGATTTATTAAAAGATGACGGGAAGTATAAAGTAACAAATTTAGATGTAAACTCAGAGGCTCAAGATTTTGGCACTTCCTTCTACAAAACAAGTTTGGTTTTTGCTTCTACCAGGTCTGTAGCAAAAATGATAAAAAGAACTTCCAATTGGAACGGGATGCCGTATTTGAATATGTACTCGTCTGAAATAAAAGACAATCAATTAGGTAAGCCTGCAATATTTGAAAAAGGTTTAGATGGTAAATTACATGATGGGCCAGCTAGCTTTAATAAAGAAGGGACATACGTTGCCTTTACAAGAAATCACTACAAAGATAAAAGTAAAGATAAGATGGTAGAACTTCAGATATATTTTAGCAGCTATGTTGATGGAAAATGGTCAGAGCCAATTCCGTTTAATCATAATAATGATAATTATTCAGTTGGGCACCCATGTTTATCTGCTGATGGGAAAACCATGTATTTTACATGTAATATGCCAGGCGGTTTTGGTGGAGCTGATATTTATAGAACAACTAAAAACGAAAAAGGTGAGTGGAATCAACCAGAAAATTTAGGAGATAAAATTAACACAGAAGGTGATGAAACATTTCCTTTTTTAGAAGAAAAAAATAGTAAATTATTATTTGTATCTAATGGCCGTTTTGGCTTAGGTGGTTTAGATATTTTTATTGCTTCTGTAACGGGCTCTAGTTTTGATAATGTATATAATGCTGGAACACCTTTAAATACAAGATTTGATGATTTCTCAGTAATTGTTGACGGTAAAACTAATAAAGGCTACTTTTCCTCAAATAGAGAAGGTGGAAAAGGAGATGATGATATTTACGCAGTTGAATTTTTGAAATGGGTTGATTTAGGTAAAACATTAAAAGGTATCGCTAAAGATATTAATGGAAATCGTATCCCAAATACATTTATCACTTTATTAGATGAAAAAAGTCAAATAATTGATACTGTAACCACTAAAAACAATGCAGCTTATACTTTTTTAGTTGCTACTAATAAACAATATAAACTTATTGGCGAACGCGAAACATATAACAACGGAGAAACTGACGCTAATACTTTAGGAAAAGAATTAATTGTTATTGCAGATGTGATACTTCTTAAAAAAGAAAAAGAAACTGTTGCTGAAAAAATAAAAGAAGGTGTTGATTTAGCAAAAGTAGTAGAGTTTAAAGCAATATATTTTGATTTAGATAAATATTCGATACGTCCTGATGCCGAAAATGAATTAAAAAAAATCATTACTATCATGAATGACTATCCTAATATGGTTATAGAGCTAGGCTCTCACACAGATTGTAGAGAATCAAAATCCTATAATCAACTGTTATCTGATAAAAGAGCAAAAGCATCGGTTGATTATATTAAAAAAGGAATCACACATCCTGAACGTATAACAGGAAAAGGTTATGGTAAATCTAAATTAGTAAATAGCTGTTCATGCGATGGTTTAGTTTTATCAACTTGTTCGGAAGAAGAGCATCAAAAAAACAGAAGAACTGAATTTATTGTTATAAAAAAATAGTTATAATATCTATTGGAAACTAATCATATCAAAGGCTGTTTTAAATCATGAAATTACTTATACAAAATCATCAAGTAATAGCAGTATGTATTGCTCGTGTTTTTTTAGGGCTTTTGTTTTTCTTTCAGGGCTATGATATTGTGTTTAAAATTAAAGTAAAAAATGTTATAGAAACATACCAAACTACTTTTTTAAATAAAGGTATACCAAAATTTATGACGGTTTGTGCCGCCTGGTTTACTTCGTACACAGAGTTAATTTGCGGTGCTTTATTAGTTTTAGGACTTTTTGAGTATTGCGCATTATACCTATTGGGAATTAATTTAATTATAGCTTCTATAGGCTTCGGAATTAATACGCCAATGTGGGACATGCGGTTTGTGTTACCAAGATTATTACTACTATTATTTTTATTAGTTGTGCCAAATTCTTGGAATACCTATTCATTAGATTATTTATTATTTACAAAGTGATACGAAATAATTTATTGTAGTTTAAAATGTCATAGAATTTTCTATGACATTTTTCATTTAAAAGAATCAATGTGTGAATGATGTAAGTTATTGCAATAGCAATATAATATATATTTTTTTTTATTTGTTCAATTTTGTCGCGTGAAAATTAATTCACAAATAAAACCAATCTAAATGAAAAAACAATTACTATTATGCGCCTTGTGCATATTAACACTGATTACTTATTCGCAAACAGAAGACAAAAAATGGAACATAGGTATACATGGTGGTCTTACACAATATAATGGAGATCGTGGTCAAGGTTTTTATACCGAGGGGCAGGCTTCTTATGCTTTTGCAAGTGTTTCGGTTTCTCGTTATCTTTCTAAACACTTTGATGCCTCTTTGTTTTTAACAAGAGGTGAAGTAGGAAACGTAGAACCAAAAACAGCATGGTCTCCAGCGGTTGATCAAAATCGTTTCTTGACACGTTTAAATACTGCAAACTTAGTTTTGCGTTATAACCTTTTAACCTCACAATACATTTTACGCCCTTATTTATATGTTGGTGTTGGTGCTATAATGCATGAAGATTATCAAACTGTTGATGATGAGCGTTACGATTATGCTTTACCATCAATTGGTGGTGGGTTCAACATTCGCCTTTCCAGTGTTGTTTCTCTTCAATTACAGGAATCATTTATGTATACAACTGCTGATGATATTGATTTTGAAAAAGGCGGATATAATGATGGATATTTATACCATACAGTTGGTTTAACTTTTAATTTAGGTAAAATGAAAGATACTGATCAAGATGGTATTGCTGATAAAAATGATAAATGTCCTAATACTCCAGTTGGTATTTCAGTTGATAAAAGTGGCTGTCCTTTGGATAAAGATTTAGACGGCATTGCAGACTACATGGATGGTTGTCCTGATGTTGCAGGCCTTGCTTCTTTAAAAGGTTGTCCGGATAAAGATTTAGATGGCATTACTGATAATGAAGATCGTTGTCCAGATGTTTTCGGTCCAGTAGAATTAAAAGGCTGTCCTGATTCTGACAAAGATGGTATTGCTGATATTGACGATAAATGCCCAGGTACAAAAACTGGATATAAAGTTGATGGGACAGGTTGCACGTTAGATAATGATAAAGATGGTATAGTAAACGAAGAAGATCGTTGTCCTGAATTAGCAGGCATACTAGCTTTTGCTGGTTGTCCTGATACAGATGGAGATGGTGTTTCGGATATAGATGACCGTTGCCCCAATGTTAAAGGAACTATTAGCAACAAAGGTTGCCCGGAAATGGCAAAAGAAGATATCATAAGAATAACTGTAATTGCTAGCAAAATTTATTTTGAAACAAATAGCGATAAGTTAAAATTAGTTTCTAATACACAATTAGACGATCTTGTGACGATATTAAATCGTTATGATGGGGTTAATTTAACTATTGAAGGTCATACAGATAATGTTGGGAACGACGAATACAACATGACTCTTTCACAAAAAAGAACTGAATCTGTAAAAGCATACTTAATTTCAAAAGGTATTTCTAATACAAGATTAAACGCAAGTGGTTTTGGTGAAACTAAACCAGTAGCAGATAATGCAAAAGCCACTGGTCGCGCACAAAACAGACGAGTAGAGTTAAAAACATCATATTAAGATCTAATACATCCAATGAAAAAGGCTCCTATTACAAGTAGGAGCCTTTTTTGTTTACAAAACCCTTCTCTCAATGACGCTTAATAATTTTATATAAAAATCGTCAGTACAAGTTCTCAATGTGTGAATGATGTAAAATATCGCGTTAGTAATGTAATACATTTCAAAGCATTGATATCCATCTTTGTATCGTGGAAATGAATCCATCTTAAACAAATTATCATGACAAACTTAACTGAACTACAAGGAAATTGGAACGAAACAAAAGGAAAATTAAAACAAAAATTTGCCATATTAACAGATAGCGACATGCTATTGGTTGAAGGAAAGCAAGATGAATTGCTAGGCAGACTTCAAATTAAATTAGGTAAAACAAAAGAAGAGCTGCAAAAGTTGATTTCTGAATTATAAAATCAAAATAAATACATAAACACTAACCATTAAAACTTACACCATGAAAAAATCAATTTTTATTATCGCCATTGCAACGTTATCATCTTTAACAATTTATACAAGCTGTAACTCATCTACCGAAAAGGTTGAAGATGCAAGCGAAAAAGTAACAGAAGCCGCAGAAGATTTAAACAAAGCAAAAGAAGAATTTAATGCAGAATACAATCAATTTAAATTAGAGTCAGATCAAAGAATTATTGATAATGATAAAAATATTGCTGATTTAAAAGCTCATACAGCGCAATTGAAAAAAGAAGCAAAAGCTGATTATGAAAAACAAATTGCCGAATTAGAAGCTAGAAATGAAACTCTAAAAGAAAAAATAAGAGATTATAAAGAAGAGGGTAATGATAAATGGGAATCTTTTAAACGTGAGTTTAATCATGATATGGATGAATTAGGTAAATCATTAAAAGACTTAACAAAAAACAATACTAAATAATAGTAGTACAAAAAATTAATTGTATAAAATACCCATGTTTGTTTCAAGTACAAGCGCCAATGACTAAACTGGGTAACCAATATCACAACTAACAAACAATATATCTATGAAAAATATAATAGCAATAATTGGATTCTTTACCATAACTACTTCGGTAGTTATGGCTCAAGAAAGCTCAAATGAAACTGATAACCGCGAAAAATTTCAGTTCGGATTAAAAGCAGGATTAAACTACTCAAATATTTATGATGAGCAAGGAGAAGATTTTGTATCAGACCCTAAATTTGGTTTTGCTGGAGGTATGATGTTAGTTATTCCTTTTGGAAAATACTTAGGTATTCAACCAGAAATATTAATTTCTCAAAAAGGTTTTAAAGGACAAGGCGTGATACTTGGAACTAAATACAATTTTACCAGAACAACCACTTATATTGATATTCCTCTTCAGTTTGCTTTGAAGCCAAGTGAATTTTTTACCATATTAGTTGGCCCGCAGTTTTCATATTTAACTAACCAACGTGATGTTTTTACAAGCTCGGCCACAAGCTATGAGCAAGAAAAAGAATTCAGTCAAGATAATATTCGTAAAAATATTTTTGGAGCAGTTGGTGGAATAGATATTAATTTAAAACATATCACATTAGGAGCCAGAATGGCTTGTGATTTACAAACAAATGCTGGAGATGGATCATCTACAACACCTCGCTATAAAAATGTTTGGTTTCAAGGTACTGTTGGATATAAATTTTATAAGTAAATTATAAAGAAAACCGAGTGTAAATATATTTTCATTTTTTAGTTAGAATATTATTTGAATCAAACCACGTGGTTATTTATGTATTAAATGAGAATTAACGTTTGGATTAGCTATTTACTTATAAAAAAACAAAAAACATGAAGAACCCAGAACCTACAAACAATTCGGATAAAACCAGCCCAGATAAAAACGCTGATAAAACTGGAACAGATAAGAATGCAGACAAAACCGAAACTAAAAAATCGGAAATTAGAGAACAAGAAAACAAATTTGATAAACCGAAAAGAGAAACAGATCCTGATACAACAGGAATAGACACTGAATCGGATAAAACAAAAAAAGAAAAATAATTAAACAATCTAAAAAAAAACATTATGGGAAATATTTTATACACAGTAGCAGTTATTTTAATAATTATATGGGGAGTTGGATTTCTTGGCTTTCACTCAGGAGGAATTATTCATATTTTATTAGTGATTGCATTAATCGTAGTTATATTAAGAGTTATTCAGGGAAGAAAACCACTTTAGAGTTTTTAATTTAATAATCAATTTAAAAAACAATATCATGAGCAAAGGAAATGTAGTAATCGGAGTATTAGCAGGAGTAGCTGTTGGGGCATTAATAGGCATATTATTTGCGCCAGACAAAGGATCAGAAACAAGAAAGAAAATTTCTAAGAAGAGTTCTGATACCATTGACGATTTAAAAGAAAAGTTCGATGGTTTATTAACTGATGCTTCAGAGAAAATTGAAGCCGTTAAAGATGAAGCGAAACACTTATACGAAAAAGGGAAAAATACAATAGCATAAATTAAATTATTACTAATTAAAAATATATTACTATGGAAAATTCAAATGATACAGGAAAAGTACTAGGTGTTTTGGTAATAGGGGCATTAGTAGGTGCTGCATTAGGCGTTTTGTTTGCGCCCGACAAAGGAAGCAAAACTCGTAGCAGACTTATGGGTGGCACTAAAGATTTAGCAGATGATATAAAGCAAAAAATGAAAGATGAGGCAGAAGCTTTTAGAACAAGAGCTACCGAGTTAGAAGAATTGGCTGAAGGGAAATCAAAACTGTTACCTAAACAAATTAAACAAAATTTAGATGTGTTTAAAAGCCACAGCTAGTAAAAAATCAGCCTATTAGTATTCACTTATAGGCTGATTTTATAATAAAATGTGTTACTATTAAATTATAAAAATGATAGATCAAAGCAAACTAGAAGAATTGACGTTAAACGTAAATAATTACGTTAAAACAAATATTGAATTAATTAAACTGGAAGTAACAGAACAAACAACAAATGTTGCTTCTAACTTAATAGCTAATCTTTTAATTTTGTTAGTTGGAAGTTTACTTTTATTATTTATTAGTCTCGGAGCCGGGTTTTATCTTTCTAATTATTTTGCTGATAACTACTCAGGATTTATAGTCGTTGCAGGTTTTTATTTTTTAATTGGTCTATTTTTAATAATTTTTAAAAGAAATTTAATAGAAAAGCCTTTTCGTAATAGAATTATTTATAGCATATATAGTAAAAAATAAATTAATCAATGAAAAATGTGAATATTACCAATCATAGTGAATTAGTGTTTCGTATTATGGAGTTAAAAGCTCAAAAATTAAGTCAGGAAATTGAATTGAAACATTGTATAAAAGAATTTGCATATACAATTAATCCTACATCAATGATAAAAGATACTATACATGAATTATCGCAAGATAAAGAAGTAAGATTTGATTTAGCAAAAGTAGGATTAAACGTAGGAGCAAATTTTATTATTGATAAAGTATTAGGAAGAAACAATAGTATCAAAGGATTTTTAAGTTCCATGTTATTAGAAAAAATTTCCACAACATTCATTAATAAAAACGCCACAGGAATTATTTCGGGACTTGGGAAACTAATAAGTTCAAAATCTGTGTGAAGTAATGAATGAGAATTTTAAAATACCATTTTATGTAAAAGCATCGCTCATCTTAATTGGGGGCTTTATTCTCATTAGTATGCTTTTTATAGCCCAACATATTATTATACCAATAATATATTCAATTATCATTGCCATTCTATTAAGTCCCCTCGTTGATTTTTTTGTTTTAAAAAAAATAAATCGAATTGTTGCCATAGCAACTTCATTAGCCCTAGTATCTGTTATAAGTATTGTATTCATTGGGTTATTGGGCTCGCAATTAAGTATGTTTGCCGAATCATTTCCCAAACTGTTAGACAATTTTGATGAAACACTAAAGCGTAGTGTTATTTGGGCAGCTGATTATTTTAACATCAGTGTTAGAAAGTGTAATGTTTTTATTAATGATACAAAAACTGAAATCCTTAACTATAGTAAATCATTAATTGGCTCAACACTCACAACTATTGCAAGTGGCTTAGTGGTTATTGTTTTAGTGCCAGTATATGTATTTATGATTTTATTTTATAAACCGCTCTTACTCGATTTTATTCGTAGAGTATTTAGTATCAATCATATTAAAGAGGTTAATGAAATTCTTCACTCAACCAAAACAATTATACAACGTTATTTAGTTGCATTATTATTTGAAGCAGCTATTATTGCAACGCTTAATTCAATTGGTCTTCTGGCTATTGGAGTAGATTATGCCATATTACTTGGCATCATTGGCGCTATCTTAAATATTATTCCATATATAGGGGGTATTATTGCAGTGGCTTTACCGATGATTATTACTTTTTCAACCAAATCATCTTCTACCGATACATTATTGGTATTAATGCTTTACGTCTTTATTCAATTTATAGATAATCATTATGTTATTCCAAAAGTAGTAGCATCAAAAGTTAAAATCAATGGATTTATTTCCATCATTGTAGTGTTAGCTGGAGGCGCATTATGGGGTATCCCTGGCATGTTTTTATCTATCCCATTAACTGCCATCATCAAGGTTATTTTCGATCGTATTGATTCCTTAAAACCGTGGGGATTTTTATTGGGGGACACCATGCCCCCTATTGCCGTATTTAAAATCAAATTAATCAATATTAAATAAACTTAAAAAATTATTATGAAACCAAACATTGGAATTTCCGAAAAAAAATTAAATGCTGTTAACGAACTATTATCTACTGTGTTAGCAGACCAAGTAACTCTTTACACGAAAACCAGAAAATTTCACTGGAATGTTTGTGGCGAAAGCTTTATGGAATTACACAAATTATTTGAAAGTCAGTATAAATTGATTGAAGAGTCAATTGATTTAGTTGCTGAACGAATCAGTAAATTGGGAGGTAAAACTATTGGCACGATGAATGAATTTTCAAAACTAACTTCTATTAAAGAACATCCAAATAAATACCCTTCTTCAAAAGATATGCTAAAGGAACTTTTACAAGATCATGAAATGGTTATTATTCAGTTACGTAAGTTGGTAGATACTTGTTCTGATAAACTGCATGATGCAGGAACAGCAGATTTTTTAACAGGTTTGATGGAAGAACATGAAACAATTGCGTGGACTTTAAGAAGATATTTGAATTAGAAGACTGATATGAGCAAAACTAAAGTACAACTAAAAGAAAATGTAAAAACTGAAGATTTACCAAAAGGTAATGTGTTCCAAGTATTTACCAACTTTTTTTCAGAGGTAACTCTGCTTAGTCAGTTTGCTATAAAATTTTTCAAGAATTTATTTAAACCTCCTTATGAGCTAAATGAACTTTTAAAACAATGCTATGTTGTTGGGTATAAATCATTACCCTTAGTTGGTATTACCGGGTTTATTATGGGACTTGTGCTCACTATACAATCAAGACCAACCTTAGCAACATTTGGAGCAGAATCGTGGCTGCCTGCTATGGTAGCTGTTTCTATTATTAGAGAAATTGGACCTGTGATAACAGCTTTAATTTGTGCTGGTAAAGTAGGATCTGGTATTGGTGCTGAGTTAGCATCAATGAAAGTTACTGAACAAATAGACGCCATGGAAGTATCAGGAATTAATCCTTTTAAGTACATTGTAGTTACAAGAATTGTCGCAACAACTTTGATGTTACCTATCTTAGTTATTTTTTCGGATGTGATTGCATTAACTGGTTCATTTTTGGCAGTTAATATTGATGGAGATGTAAGTTTTGATTTGTTCTTTGCTCAAGTATTTCAAAAGCTCAACTTCATGGATATTTTCCCTTCATTAGCAAAAACATTTTTCTTTGGATTTGCTATTGGGTTAATTGGTTGTTTTAAAGGATACAACTCTGATAAAGGAACAGAAGGCGTTGGAACAGCTGCAAACTCCGCCGTGGTTATTAGTTCTTTACTGATATTTATCATTGATATGATTGCTGTTCAAATTACCAGTTTATTTTCGTAATCAAACTACATGGAACCCACATCACCAAATTCATCACAACCTTCATTAGCTGATAAAAAAAAATCAACTACTGATATTGCTATAGAAATACAAGGTCTTCAAAAAACCTTTGGAAGTAACGACGTATTAAAAGGTTTTGATCTCTCTCTTGCTACTGGTGAAAATTTGGTAGTGTTAGGGAAATCAGGAAGCGGTAAATCTGTTTTGATAAAATGCATTGTTGGATTAATTGAGCCTGATGAAGGAACACTAAACGTACTTGGTGAAAATATTCTTGAGCTAAAGGATAATAACTTAAACAATATTCGCCAAAAAATAGGTTTTCTTTTTCAAAGTGCAGCCCTATATGATTCAATGACAGTAAGAGGAAATTTGGAATTTCCTCTTCGTAATTTCCCTTCAATAAAAGATAAAGAAAGAGATGATTTGGTTAAAGAAGCTTTGGAAAATGTAGGGCTTTTAGAAGCCATAGACAAAATGCCTTCCGAACTTTCAGGTGGTATGAGAAAAAGAATAGGTTTAGCACGTACCCTTATTTTAAAACCAAAAATAATGTTGTATGATGAGCCTACCACCGGACTAGATCCAATTACTTCAAAAGAAATTAGTAATTTAATTTTAGATGTGCGTAAAAAATATAATACCTCTTCTATTATTATTACTCATGATATTGCATGTGCAAAAATAATAGCTGATAGAATAATCGTAATACGAGACGGGATATCTGCTGCTGAAGGAACTTTTGAGGAATTACAAAAATCAGAAGACCCTGAAGTGCGGGCTTATTTTGAATAAAACAATTAAAAATAAAATCATGGAAAAAAATAATCAACATAACATTAAATTAGGGATATTTGTTTCGGCTGGCTTAGTATTATTAATCTTAGGCATCTATTTTATAGGCGATAAACAGCAGTTGTTTAACAAAACATTTCAAATCAGCGGAATTTTTAAAGATGTAAGTGGCTTGCAAGTTGGAAACAATGTCCGTTTCTCAGGCATTAATGTTGGTGTGATTGAAAGTATTGAAATCGTATCTGACACAGCGGTGCGTGTTGATTTTAATATTGATGAAGACACCAGAAAATTTATTAAAAAAGATGCTAAAATTACCATTGGCTCTGATGGATTAATGGGCAACAAAGTAGCGATTATTATACCTGGTACAATTGGCAAAAAAGAAATTCAAAATAATGATGTAGTGTCAACTACTATACCTGTGAGTATGGATGATATTTTGATTAACTTAAAAACAACAACTAGCAATGCTGCGCTTATTACCGATGACCTTTCGATAGTGATGGATAATATTCGATCTGGAAAAGGAACCATTGGTAAGCTTTTCATGGATACCGTATTTGCAGAAACGATTGATCAGGCATTAGTAAATATTAAGCAAGGAGCTGGAGGATTTAAGCAAAATATGGACGCAGCCGGGAATAATGTTTTATTACGCGGTTTTTTCAAAAAGAAAAAAAGGGAAGAAAAAAATAAATAGAGACATGAGATATATGTAATGTTTTAATATAAGAATATAACTTTTTAAACTAGAACAAAGCCATCTTTGATGTATAATTATTAATCATTTAACAACTCGGATTATGGTAGCAGAAAAAAGATTAGGCATTTGGATGGATCATGCAAGCGCTCATTTAATAGAGTTTTCGATGGAAGGTCGTGAAAAAAAGACGATTCAATCAAAATTCACACATCAAGAAAAAGAACATAGCTTAAGCAAAAATGAAAACCTGATGCACAATAAAGAACAGCATCAACAGGCGGACTATTATAAAGCTTTAGGAGAAGAAATAAAACATTATAATGATGTTATTATTTTTGGTCCAACGGATGCAAAATTGGAGTTGTATAACTCTTTAAAAACAAATCACCTTTTCGAAAATATAAAAATTGAAACCCAATCGGCAGACAAAATGACGGATCACGAACAACATACTTTCGTTAAAAATTATTTTCAACACAAAATTTAGGCATCATGGAAACTAAAGAAATTGGTACAAAAACAAAATGGGCTATAGATAAAACACACTCAGAAATTGAATTCAAGGTAAAGCATTTGATGATTTCTAACATTAAAGGGTCTTTTAAAGAATTTGATGGCAGTATTTATACAACCGGCCAAAATTTTATGTCTTCTGAAATAGACTTTTGTTTAAATCCAGCTTCTATACAAACAGGTGACGAAAAAAGAGATGAGCATTTAAAAGGTGCTGACTTCTTCGATGTAACTAATTATAAAAAAATAACATTTGTTGCTGATAGCTTTGCAAAGGTAGATAGAGTTGGGCATTATGAATTATATGGTGGATTAACCATAAAAGGTATTACCAAACAAATTAAATTACATGTTGAGTTTGGTGGCATGATGAAAGATTCTTGGGGAAACGAAAAGGTTGGCTTTACCATTCACGGTTTAATTGATAGAAACGACTGGGACTTAACGTGGAACTCTACTTTAGAGGCAGGGGGTTTATTATTAAGCGAGCAGGTGGCTATTAGTTGTGAAGTACAATTAACTAAAGTATAAAAGCTGATGAAAAAAATAAAAAATATTATTGTTGCCATTGATTTTTCGGTTACGTCACGCAACGCTTTTTGCTATGCAAAAGCAATAGCAAAAACCTTAGATGCCAGTTTAACTATGCTACACGTAAAAGAAGACCTCATGGTTGTTTCAGATGTGATGATCTTACCAAATCCTAGCGAAGACAATGAACAACTTATGAATGATATTAAACAAATCATATCAGAGGAAGAGGGTTTTGTATTTAATAAACTAGCAAGAAAACAAGAAATAAAAATCAAATTATTGCGAGGAAACCCTGAATCAGTTTTAGTAGAACTTTCAAAAAACGATGAAACAGATTTAATTGTTATGGGATCTACTGGACTATCGGATGTTTTAACAAAAATATTTGGTTCTACATCACACAATGTTTCAAACCAGGCACATTGCCCTGTTATCTTAGTGCCAAGAGGAGTAAAATGGGAACCTATCGAACAAATGGTATTTGCCAGTAATTTTGATTCTATGGCTCCAGAACTTGTACACCATATTACTGATTTTGCATCAAGCGTGTCTGCCGACATACACTTTGTTAATGTTAAGAGTTTTGACCCTGTTTTTGAAATCAAAGAAAAAGATGTTGACTGGAATGCATTGATGACTAATCATTCTGATTTATATTTTGAAAAACATACCATTTATGGAAATGATACGGTAGAACAATTAAAATTATATAGCGAAGAAAAAAACATTGATTTGATTGCCTTTGTAAGTAAGCATCGCAATTTTTGGCAAAGCTTGGCTCACAAAAGCGTAACAGAAAACATGGTATTATCTGTTAATACGCCAATTATGGTTATTCATTTAGATGATTAAACATACCATTAAATTATATAATGTTCAATTTTGAAACACAATAGCGAGAATTAACTCAATATTTAAAATAAATAATATGAAAATAAATAAAATAATATCAATGTCTTTAATTATTGCCGCAACATCTTTATCGGGTTTTTCGCAAGAATTGAGCGATTCTGCAAAAACAAAAATAGCAGAGGATAAAAAAACAGAAAAGCGAGTAAATGCAATAGAAAAACAAGAAAAAAAGGTTGCTAAAAAAGAGGAAGCCGTAAAAAAGGCACAGGAAAATGTTAGTGAAAAAGAACAAAAGTTAAGAAAGTCTCAAGGTAAAACTGATGATAAAACTGATGAGCTTCGCAAGTCGCAGGATAAGACAGATAATAAATCAGAAGATTTAAGAAAAGCGAATGATAAGGTTCGAGATAAAGAATATGACAAAAAAGAAGCTGAAAAAAAATTAGAAAATAAAAAAGAAGAGATAAAAAAAGAGGAGATAAAAGATCAAAAGAAAAAAGACGAAGAAGCTGTAAAACCTAACAAGTAAGTTTTTATCTAGAAACTATCTTGATGCTGATTGTCAAGATCTATAAAGCTTAACATAATACATAGTAATTTGCATAAAAAAATCTTTCGTTTCAGAAAGATTTTTTTATGCTCTATTCAAAGCAAACACGCAAAAGCCTGCTAATATAAAAAGCAATTATTTTAAACTAATAAACTTATCGCCAAAAATTGGCTCTATATTAGAATATTATTTTTACTGATTACAATTTCATCACTTACTTTTTTAGTCTGTATGTTGATATTGATCAAATAATTTAACTTTACAATTCTTGAATAGTTATTCTTCTTTTTTCTTTTAGTTTTTTAAAATGAGAAGGCGATAGGCCTGTTACTTTTTTGAATTGACCTGACATGTGTCCAATGCTACTATAATGCAATTTATCTGCTATTTGCGAAAGAGAATGTTCTTCAAGAATAATTAATTCTTTAATTCGTTCTATTTTGAGTGAAATAATAAATTGTTCTATAGTGGTAGCTTCAACTTCAGAAAAAAAGTTGGCTAAATAAGCGTAACTATATCCAAGCTTTTCGCTAAGCAAAATAGAAAATTTAGTGTTTGGTTTTTGGACTGAACCGTATACATAATTGATTGTAATTTTTCTAATTTTTTCAATTAAAACACCTTGTTTTTTTTCAAGTAATTCTAATCCTGCTTTTCTAATCATTGAATTTAATTTCTTCTTCTGATTATCCGTTACATCAACTTTTGTTTCTATTTCACCTAATTCTACTTTTAATGGAATGATATGAAGTTCTTTTAAAGCATTTTTTACCACAACTTTGCAGCTTTCACAAGCCATATTTTTTATATAAATTTTCATGAGTATATTTTTCGTTAAGAATTTATAAAGTGTTAGTCAAATTAAGTTTTGTAATTGGGTTTAGATTTAAAACGACATAAAGCTAATACTATTAAAATCTTTAAAATAACCAATTATTTTCAATTATAGTCAAATAGATAATGAATATTGCCTAATTATTAGTTGTAAATTGCCGCTATACTATTAAAAAATAGGTTGCTAATTAAGCAAAAAATTAGTGCATAGAAATGTTAATGTGTGAATAATGTAAGTAAATTCTAAAATTATATAACAATGATTTCCTGGTATCTATATACATTTGGTACGTTTTGATGATTTTTTTATAAATATCTCATACTAAGACACCTATTCAAAGTTCACTAAAGGAACCTTATACAATAAAAACTAAAAATGGAAAATAAAACAACACAAGAATCTCAATATGCTAGAAGTTTAATTGAGGCGAGTCTTGACCCACTTTTTACTATTA
This sequence comes from Bacteroidia bacterium, assembly GCA_046594225.1. Lineage (GTDB taxonomy): Bacteria > Bacteroidota > Bacteroidia > B-17B0 > Aurantibacillaceae > UBA4416. Next base: position 20,007 of record JBKJPW010000188.1, on the reverse strand, counting down.
GTCCGAATGGAAAAATAACCGATTTGAATAATGCATCGGTAAACATGATTGGGATGTCTCGTGAAAAATTAATTGACACAGATTTTTTCGATTATTTTACCGACCCACAAAAAGCTCGTGAAGTTTATCAAGATGTATTTGCAAAAGAATCAGTGGTTGATTCTCCACTTACAATTCGAAATGCTCAAGGAAAAATCACTGATTTATTATTTAATGGGTCAATATATAAAGGTAATTCAGGAAAAGTTCTTGGGGTTGTTGTTGTTGCAAGAGATATTACAGAACAAAAAAGAATAGAGACAGAATTGGTTGAGGCAAAAATATTTGCGGAATTAGCAACTGGACTTGCGGAAGAAGCAAAAGGTAAAGCAGAAAAAGCTGCACTTATTGCAGAAGAAGCAACCCGAAAAGCGCAAGTTGCAGTGCAAGCGAAACAGCAATTTTTATCAAATATGAGTCACGAAATTCGCACACCCATGAATGCGATTATTGGATTTACAAAAGTGTTGCTGAAAACAGACTTGGAAGAAAAACAAAAAGAATATTTATCGGCTATAAAAGTAAGCGGAGAGGCATTAACGGTTTTAATTAATGATATACTCGATTTAGCAAAAGTTGATGCTGGCAGAATGACTTTTGAACAAATACCTTTCAAAATGGGAACTTCCATTTCGGCAATGCTTCACCTGTTCGAAACAAAAATTCAAGAAAAAAATTTAGAGCTAATAAAAATTTATGACCCAAACATTCCTGAAGTATTATTGGGAGACCCTGTACGTTTACATCAAATTATTTTAAATCTTGTAAGCAACGCTGTTAAGTTTACTGCCGATGGGAACATCACTGTAAGTATAAAAATGCTTAATGAAGACGAACAAAAAGTAACTCTTGAATTTGCGATTACTGATACTGGAATAGGCATTACTCAAGAAAAAATAGAAACCGTTTTTGAAGTGTTTCAACAAGCATCGAGCGGTACATCAAGATTATATGGCGGCACTGGACTGGGACTTGCCATCGTTAAACAGTTAGTTGAACCGCAAGGAGGCAGCATTCATGTAAAAAGCAAGGTGGGCGAAGGATCTACATTTAGTTTTATATTAAGTTTTCAGAAAACCCAAGAAAAGGCCGAATCAGATGCTGGTTTAGTTGAGCTGGAAACTGAAATAAAAAACATAAAAGTATTGGTGGTTGAAGATATTGCGCTAAACCAATTACTGATGAAAACGTTGTTAGATGATTTTGGGTTTGAACAAGACATCGCTTCCAATGGAAAAATAGCAATTGAGATGATGCAAAATAACACATACGATGTTGTTTTGATGGATTTACAAATGCCAGTAATGAATGGTTTTGAAGCAACAGAATATATACGAAATACCATGAATTCAAAAGTGCCTATCATTGCATTAACCGCAGATGTTACCACTGTTGACTTAGCAAAATGTAAAGCAGTTGGCATGAATGATTATATATCTAAACCTGTTGATGATAGATTGTTGTACAGTAAAATTATCGGATATGTAAAGAAACCAAATCTTGAAAATAATAAAAAAGATAGTGAGAATAAATACACAAACAACAGCAATTTTAAATATGTAGATTTGAGCTATTTGTCTCACCGCACAAAATCTAACCCTCAGCTAATGATGGAAATGATTTCTCTTTATTTAACTCAAACTCCGCCTTTAATAACAGCTATGAAAGAGGGATTACATAATAAAGATTGGAACTCACTGCAATCGGCTGTTCATAAAATGATCCCTTCATTTTCGATTATGGGTATAAGTAAAGATTTTGAAAATATTGCCAAAAAAGTTCAAGAAGACACTGACAACATAGTAAAGCATAATAACGGAATGGCAAGCTTAGTTTTGCAACTCGAAAATGTTTGTACGGAGGCTTGTAAAGAGTTAGAAGAAGAGTTTAACGCCATTAAAAAAGTTAATTCTTAATTTAAAAGGGAGTCCGTTTTTGTTTAATATTCGGCCATACTTATAAAAAAGTTAAAAAAAAGCAATGAAGTGTTGCACAATCAACTTCTAAACTCGAAGGGGTAACTGATTGAGAATAAAAGTTTCTCAATCTGAAGCACTCTTATCGAACCAAAAAACCCTGATAAATATTTATTTGTCAGGGTTTTCAGTTATGCAATTCTTACAGAAAAAACTGTATTATATAGCTCATAAACTAATTGGCATTAATGAGCGAGTTTTTCGATATTTGAAGTTTAACATATTAATAGAGTAAAGTAATTAAATGGATTCGTTATCACACATAGTTATTGGAGCTGCAATTGGTGAAATATTTCTTGGAAAAAAAATAGGACGATGGGGAATGTTATTAGGAGCCATTGCTAAAAGTTTACCTGACTTTGATTTGTTTTATACAGGACTGACTGACCCACGTGCATATATGTGTGAGCATAGAGCGCATACACATTCCTTATTTATTGAGGCGCTTTATGCGATTCCTATTGCTTGGTTGTTAGTGAAATTGTTTAAACAAAAAGTGTCGTTTCAACACATGCTTGTATTTATGTTGGCTTGTTTATGGGGCCATTCACTTTTGGATTGGTGTACTAATTTTGGCACTCAATTATTATTGCCCTTTACCAATGAAAATTACTCTTTAAATAATCTCGCCATCATTGATTTATTATTTACGTTGCCGATGTTATTTTTGGTATTGATCGCCGTTTTTATCAGAAAAAATGGAGTGCGAAGGAACAACTTTGCTAAAGCAGCTTTAATATATTGCTTTGTGTATTTGGGATTTACTTTTTTTAATAAATATCGCGCAGAGAGCATTGTTCAGGAATCGATTACAAAAAGTAATATTCCAGTAACTGCTCATATTACCAATCCAACCATGCTTAATAACATATTATGGTATTCGGTTGGGAGTAATGATAGCACCCTTTTTATAGGAGAATTTAGTTTATTACACGGCCAAAATCCAATTACATGGCATAGCTACCCTCGTAATCAATATTTAATGCAGCAATCCAAAAGTAAAAAAAATGTAGAGATATTAAGATGGTTTGGTGACCCATATACCATTGCTCAAGCCAATGGCGATACATTAAATATGTACGCTGTAAAATTTGGCAGAACAAATATGCAAGAAAACGAAATGCAAAAAACATTTGTGTTTCATTATAAACTGTATCAAAAAAACGGAATCGAAATGATGGGTATGGAGCAGGCCAATGAAAAAAATATGAATTTTAAAGAAAACTTAAGTGATCTGTGGGAAAGAATTTGCGGTAGAAGAAATTGATGTGCCATCAAGTTCTATATTGTATTTGATATTTTACTTTTCAGTAGCCTGTAGCGTATCATTTAAAAAAAAGGTAAAAACTAAGTCTTTTACAAGAATGCCGGCTTATAACTGAAAGCTATCAAGTTTGCAGTTGTTTCTGTCAAACACGAACGCGATTACAGAAGACACAAGTGATTTTTACTCGGATTTGGAACTTAACTAGCACTATTTGAAAGAGGCTAATTTACCATTTTTCTCTGTTTCATTTTTTGGATTATAAAAAATTGCACTAGTAAAATATGATTTATGTAATATTTTTCTAAAATTATGTAATGTTTTCTTATATACATAAACCATCTTTAAACTTTATAATAATTTAATTTTTTTAAATATTTAGCATTAACTTATATCAAACAAACACAATCACTTTTACACAACTAAAATTTAATTTACGCTTATGAAAAACTTAGGAATTGTGCTTATTGCATTAGGAATAATAATGATGGGAATAACCAGTTTTAATTATGTTACCAAGAAAAAGGTAATTGATATTGGAAATCTTCAAGTGAGCAAAGATCAAAATCATTCTGTACAATGGTCGCCAATTATAGGAGGAATATTACTTGTTGGAGGGCTTGGCTTTTTAGTTGCTTCGAGAAAAAAGTAGTATCCCGTTAAACTTCTTCCAAAAACTTTTGGGATGTAATGCCGCTGGATTTTTGCATTAAAACAAAAACTTTCTATAAACATAAAATCTCACTCTTTTACAAGAATGAGGTCTTATTATTCTTGATATTTGAAAGCTATCAAGTTTGTGCCTCCTTCCAGACCAAATATGAATGAGATGCTTGAAAACATATGGGATCTTGCTCGAATTTTGGACTTGTAAGGGCACCTAATAATAAATGAAGCCAGATAAAATTGATACATTTATAATTTACAATTGTTTTGTATCCCTTTATTTGTGTGAACAATACAACATATCATTAAAATAATGTAATACTATATTTTTCTAAATAGATTAGGTTTATCATATATTAAGAAGAATTAATTTAAAAATTAGACAAATGCGACCAATAAATTTAGTAGCACTTATTGATGATGATGAAATTGTTCAATTTATCGTAAGTAAAGTAATTGAAAGTACAAAACTTGTAAACCGAATTAAGACATTTTCAAATGGTGAGGAAGCAATTAATTTTCTAAAATCTAGTTCAAAGAACTTAGATTTGCTCCCTGAAATTATTCTACTTGATTTGAATATGCCAATAATGGATGGCTTTGAGTTTTTGGAAAAGTTTATTATGTTGGAGCCGAAACTCGGTAAAAAAATAGCTATTTATGTAGTTTCATCATCTATTTCACTGACTGAGACTGAAAGAATAAAGCAAATAAGTAAAGTATCTGATTATATTATTAAACCAATTACTAAAGAAAAATTTGAAAAAATTGCACGTGCATTAATGGAGGAACATAACGTTTCACAACCATGAGATACCATAACGTGTTAAGCCCTCACGAATTAATGAAAAGTCTTTTTATACTTTATGATGTCGTTTACCCCAAAGTACCATAAAGACATTTCGGTAATTTTGATCCTTCTTTTCGGGTTAATGATTACACTTTGCTGAAAAACATTGTTACATAAATCCAGTGTATCCGTCAAAAAAACTTTTACAGGTTTAACTTTTTAATAAAGCAATCATCTTAGAATATAAAATTCGTTCATCTAGAGGTTTGGAAACATAATCATTCATGCCAGCGGCTTTGCATTTTTCTAAATCAACTGTAGTTACATCAGCTGTTAAAGCTATAATTGGAATTTGTGATTTTAACGTATTACGAATATATTCTGTGGCTTCAAACCCATTCATTTCAGGCATCTGCAAGTCCATCAAGATAATATCATAAGTTTCTTTCTCCATTTTTTCTATAGCAATTTTGCCGTTATCTGCTATATCGTATTTGAATTTAAAATCATCTAAAATTATTTTCATTAATAATTGATTGAGTTTAATGTCTTCAACTAACAATACTTTTATGACTTTAATGTCATTATCCAATTCCACTTCTTCACTTTCTAATTTAATTTCTGTATTAGTTTTTTGAAAACTTAAAGTGAAACTAAAAGTTGAGCCTTCATTAACTTTACTTTTTACTAAAATAGTTCCGCCTTGTTTTTCTACTAATTGTTTACAGATGGCAAGCCCTAATCCAGTACCTCCGAATAATCTTGAAGTTGAACTTGTTGCCTGATGAAAGTTTTCAAAAATGGACTCAAATTTATCCTCTGGTATTCCTGTCCCCGTGTCAGTAATAGCAAACTCAACAACTACTTTCTCATTATCTTCATTTAGCAATCTAATCGTTATTGTTATTTTTCCATTCTCTGTAAACTTTATGGCATTACTCAAAAGGTTTAAAAGTATCTGGTGCAAACGCCCTGCATCGCCTAACAATACCTCTGGGATTTTGTTGTCGTAGTCTTTCACTATCTCTAAATTCTTTTCTTGAATTTTAAATTCAAATACCTGAAGCATTGTAGTTATCGACGATTCCATTTTGAAAGGCGTTTCTTCAAAGGTCATTTTCCCTGAATTTACTTTTGCTAAATCAAGGATGTCATTAATGAGCACTAGTAATCCATCGCTACTTGTTTTTATAGCATCAAGATATTCTTTTTGCTTGGGTTCAAAATCTTGTTTCAATAGTATTTTTGTAAAGCCAAGAATTGCATTCATTGGTGTGCGAATTTCATGACTCATGTTCGCTAAAAATAGCTGCTTTGAGTGTAATGCATTTTCGGCTACAAGTTTTGCATCTTCCGCAGTTATTGTTGCCAAATCCGAAACCACTCTTGCCGCTTTCAATTCTTCTGTAATTCTTTTTTGGTCTGTCACATCTCTTGCTGCTGCAAACACGCCTAATACACTTTCTTTATCGTCTTTATAAACTGATGCGTTGTATAATACATCGGTCAACTTTCCATTTTTGTGGTGGATAGTAAGCGGATAATCGGAAACAAATCCTTTTTCAAAAACCTGCTTATATCCTTCACGTGCTTTTTCAGGCTCGGTAAAATAATCAGAGAAGTCTGTGCCAATCAATTTTTCTCTTGTTTCTCCTGTTACTTTAGCTGATGCTTCATTTACATCCGTAATTTTTCCTTCAGGAGAAATTGTAACAAGAGGGTCGAGCGATGCTTCAATTAAACTTCTTGCATATTGAGATGACTGTTTTTGTGCTGTCACATCTCTTGCTGCCGCAAACACTCCTAATACATTTCCTTTATCGTCTTTATAAACTGATGCGTTGTATAATACATCGGTCAACTTTCCATTTTTGTGGTGGATAGTAAGCGGATAATCAGAAACAAATCCTTTTTCAAAAACCTGCTTGTATCCTTCACGCGCTTTTTCAGGCTCGGTAAAATAATCAGAGAAGTCTGCACCAATCAATTTATTTCTTGTTTCTCCAGTTACTTTAGCTGATGCTTCATTTACATCGGTGATTTTTCCTTCGGGAGAAATTGTAACGAGAGGGTCGAGTGAAGCCTCAATTAAACTTCTTGCATATTGTGATGCTTGCATAAACTTTGTCTCTGATTCTTGTAGTTTTGATTTAAGTTTTAAAGAGTTCTTAATGATAATCATTAAAAAAACGGCAATTAATATGGCGAGAATACCTCCTGCTAAAGCGAAAAATTGGGCAATGAAATAACTTTTATCCTCAATTTTATTTTTATCAATTAGTACTCGGTCTTCCAAATCATTCATTCTATGCGAGAGATTACGGATGTTGTCCATGGCAATTTTACCCTTTTCGGTAGAAACAATTTCAGATGCTGCAATTAAACCTAGTTTCTCCCTTGTATTAATAATTTCTAGAGTGAATTCAACTTTTAAGTTAATAAGTTGCTCAAGCGAATCGAGTTTTAACAATTGAATTGGGTTATCGTTAAACAAAGTTCGCAAGTGCAATATGTTTTTTTGAATTTCGGGCAATGCCGAATTAGACGGTTCTTTAAAAACTTTATTTCCAGTTAAAGCAAAACCTCTTGCACTTGTTTCAACATCCTTTAAAAAGGAAAGATTGTTCGCCAAATTCATTTTCACTTCGTATGAATGAACAACTGCTTTAGAATTAGTATTCATCTCATAAATATTCTTTAACGAGAATGCTACAATCAAAACTAAAATAGAGAAGATGGTAAGGGAAATGAATAAGTCGTTTTTTCTAATTTTCATATTGTCTTAATATAGTTTAAGCTCAACTGAAAAAATTGACCCCATAAATTTGATTAAATGTATCATTAATTATTGAATAAGCTTGAAAACTTGAACAAGCAACTCGTTGAAAATAAACAATCCGGATTCTTAAAGATCATTTATCGAACCAAAAACCCCTGATAAATAATCCTTTATCAGGGGTTTTCCGGTTAAGTACCCTACGGGTTGGATTTATCGAACCTTATGAATGGTTTTCAATCACTTAGAGAACTAATGAATTCGACCCGTAGTCACTTCAGGCTATAGAGGTACTTTTTATTTTCTCGCATTCTTTTGGTTTCTATTAACTCTTTAATTTCTGCCAATATTAAAATATTTATTGTAATTTTACATAATAACCTAATTTTAACACAGCGTAAAAAGCTAATTTTAACACAACTCAATAACCTAGTTTACAAACTTACCAATTCCTAATAATATCAATAATGGCAACACCAAGCGAAAAATTAGCAGAATCTCTTGAAGCACTAAAGGAGCTTCAAGATAAGGGTATTATGGCAATTAAAGCCTCTGAATTAAGCCGAGTACATAGAGAGCGTTTGTCGAAGAACGGCTTTTTAAGCGAAGTAATGAAAGGGTGGTATTTATCAGTTCCGTCAACCGAGCAACAAGGAGATAGCACCTCTTGGTACGCATCCTATTGGCACTTTTGTACGAGGTATTTGTCTGATAGATATGCTGAAACTTATTGTATTTCTCCTGAACAATCTTTACAGATACATTCCGGAAATTGGACTGTTCCTCAACAATTAATTATTAGATCAATCCAAGGTGTTAATTCTCAAACACCATTACCACATAATACGTCATTATTTAGTATAAAATCTCCTTTAGCAAATAGTGCCGAAATTCAAGAGATAAATGGCATACGAATGTTAACGCTTCCTTCTTCTCTCGTGCATTGTTCGCCTACAATGTTTATTAGAAGCGCAACCGATGTAAGAACAGCACTTACAATGATTAGTAATTCATCGGATATATTATCAATACTTCTTGATGGCGGACATAGTACCGTTGCAGGCAGATTGGCAGGGGCATTTAGAAACGTGGGGCAGGATAGAATTGCTGATGATATTGTAAAAGCAATGAAATCTGCCGGATATGATGTAAGAGAAACTGATCCGTTTGAAACGAAAACACCAGTTGCTTTATCTTCAAGAGAAAGATCTCCTTATGTGAACAGAATAAAATTGATGTGGCATGCAATGAGAGAAGTTGTTATTAAACATTTTCCAAAAGCTCCGGGCATACCGGAAGACCATGCGAAGTACATGAAGATGGTGGAAGATATTTATGTAACCGATGCTTATCACTCCTTGTCAATTGAACAATATAAAGTAACGCCCGAATTAATAGAGCGAGTTAAAAGTGGTAATTGGGATGCAAAAAAGAATAATGAAGACAAACAACAAAGAGATGCGATGGCCGCAAGGGGTTATTGGCAGGCAACGCAAAAGGTTAGGGGAAGCATAAAAAAAATACTTAGTGGCAAGAACTCAGGAAAGGTTACTGATGCTGAACATGGAGATTGGTATCGAGAATTATTTGCACCAAGTGTAACAGTTGGTTTATTAAAACCATCTGATTTAGCAGGATACAGAAATGGTCAAGTTTATATTAGTCAATCTAAACATGTACCACTAAACGTAGATGCAGTTCGTGACGCAATGCCTTTATTATTTGAATTATTAAGTAATGAAACAGAAGCTTCTGTTAGAGCAGTTCTTGGGCATTTTATATTTGTTTATATACACCCTTATATGGATGGTAACGGACGAATGGGGCGTTTTATGCTAAATGTCATGTTGGCTTCAGGAGGTTATCCGTGGACTGTTATTCCTGTAGAAGAACGCAGGGCTTATATGGCAGCTTTAGAAAAAGCAAGTGTAGAAAATGATATCGAGCCATTTGCAAAGTTTTTATCTCATCTTGTAAAACAAGGAATTAAAGGAAAACCTGTGGCAAAGATTTCGAATAAAAAATAATTTAATATTTAGCAAGTTCGATAATTTGCAGAGTGAAGATAATTTATCGAACCAAAAACCCCTGATAAATAAGGCTTTATCAGGGGTTTTCCGGTTAAGTACCCAGCGCCGGACTCGAACCGGCACGGTTTCCCACAGGTGTTTGAGACCAGCGCGTCTACCATTCCGCCAGCTGGGCATTTTAGACTCCTTTTTGCCATTTTTCAGACAATAAGGGCTGCAAATGTAATGAGTTTTTCGCGATATCAAAAAAACGAGTGAAAATATTGTGAAAACAGCTAATTTCACTATATTTGCGTCCCTTAAACACAAAATGGAAACAGACGTTAGATTATTTTCAGGAAGCGCTACAAACACTTTGGCAGAACAGATTGCAAAATCGTATGGTAAAGATTTGGGTAAAATGTCGCACTATCGCTTTAGTGATGGCGAAATTCAAGTGTCTTACGATGAAAGTATCCGCGGGCAAAGCGTGTTTGCTATTCAGTCAACCATGCCACCTTCTGATAATTTAATGGAATTACTATTGATGTTAGATGCGGCAAAACGCGCATCTGCCAAAGAAGTAATTGCAGTGTTGCCTTATTTTGGGTATGCCCGTCAGGATCGTAAAGATCAACCCCGTGTAGCAATTGGAGCTAAATTAGTAGCTGATATGTTAGCTTTAGCTGGTGCTACCCGTGTAATGACGATGGATTTACATGCTGACCAAATTCAAGGATTTTTTGATATTCCTGTAGATCATTTATACGCTTCATCTATATTTTTACCATACATACAAGGTTTAAATTTACCACACTTAACTATTGCAGCACCTGATATGGGAGGTAGTAAACGCGCAAACGCTTATGCTAAACATTTAAAATCAGAAATCGTTATTTGCTACAAACAACGTACAAAAGCCAATGTGGTAGATCACATGACTGCTATTGGTGATATTGAAGGAAGAAATATTGTATTGGTAGATGATTTAGTAGATACTGGTGGAACGTTGTGTAAAGCAGCTGATATGATGATGGAACGCGGTGCATTAAGCGTAAGAGCTGTTTGTACGCATGCTATTTTATCAGGAAAAGCTTATGATAATATTACTAATTCTAAATTAACTGAATTAATTGTAACAGATACTGTTCCATTGAAACAAGAAAGTGAAAAAATAAAAGTATTATCAGTTGCTGAATTATTTGCTAAAGTAATTCATAGTGTACAAAACTATGAGTCTATCAGTAGCAATTTTATTATGTAATTACACTCGCATAAATATAAATAACAGATGTCAAAAAATGAGCGAGCATTTTAAGCACATCACAAAAACAAATAACAAATAATGAAATCAGTACAATTGAGCGGTTCGCTTAGAGCGAACGTAGGAAAAGTAGACGCTAAGGCGGTAAGAGAAAAAGGAAATGTACCATGTGTAATTTATGGTGGAAAAGAACAAATCCACTTTGAAGCAGATATCCGTGCATTTAAACCTGTAATTTTTACTCCAAATGCACACATCGTTGAAATCGACTTAGGTGGTAAAGTTTACAAAACAGTATTACAAGAAGCGCAATATCACAAAATCAATGATAAATTAATTCATGCAGATTTTTTAGAGATTCAAGAAGGTAAACCAGTAACAGCAAACATTCCAGTTGTTATCACAGGTCAATCTGATGGCGTTAAAAAAGGTGGTAAATTAGTATTAAAAATGCGTAAGTTAAAAGCTCGCGGTATTGCTGCTACATTGCCTGATACAATTGAAATCGACATTACTAAATTAGATATCGGCGATTCAATTGCAGTTGGTGATATCGTTGTAAAAGGCACAGTTTTATTAAATGCTAAAAATGTATCAGTTGTTTCTGTTACTACAACTCGTGCAGTTGCTGCTGAAACAAATGCTGCTCCAGCTAAAAAATAATTTAGATTAACTTAAATAAAAAATCCTCTTTCGCTTTCGAGAGAGGATTTTTTATTATGCCGTAGGCTGAGCGTAGCCGAAGCCTAGTTCAAAACAAACTTCGATTTCAATTCATTTTCAGTTTTAATCAAATGAATGAATAATTTGATTTTTGGTTTCAAATACTCTTCTTTATTGAGAGTAGATTTCATTTTAATTAATTCATATTTTTCTAAAGCAGATAAATCTAATAAGCGTGCAATGCCATATACATTAGAATTATCAAAGGCATCAATAGGAATAATGTTTTCTTGAGACACCCACATGTATTCTTTGATTAACTCTTGAAGCACATGAGATGGCGTTTCAATAATTTCTTCTTCATACTGAATAATACCTGCACCATATAATTTTGGAGTTAGTACTTTCGAAAATTCAATTAATTTAAAAATTTTTACAGCTTCAATAACAATGTCCATTTCGCCGTTTTCATGTTTTCTTAGCACATTGCTTATTTTTACTTCAATGCCATAATCACCCATTGTTTTTTGCTGCATAAACGGAATCCCAAAATGCGCTTCGTTATCTAAACAGTCTTTTACTAATTGCTTATAACGCTCTTCAAAAATATGAAGCGTTTTTGTTTCGCCGGGTAATAGTACCACATTAAGCGGAAACATTGGTATGGTGAGTTGTTGCGTTGCCATTGTCGTATAATTTTAATGGTTTGACATATATTTAACTCGGGGATTCTGAAACAAAGTTAATGAAAAATCGTGCCATTAACTTAGCTGATGGGTGAAACCCTGTATTAACTTAGTGAACCCACTAATTTACTAAACAAGCCGTTCATATATTTGTTTTATAAAAAACGCTAAATGTTAAAATTTAATAGGTTTTTTACACTATTTTTATGTGTCTCTATGTTTAATTGATACTTATACCTATTATGAAAAAATATATCATCATCGGCTGTTTATGCATCGCATCTGTGTTTGCATTTAATTTTTCTCAGGATTATTTTGAGGTTTCTAAAAACTTAGATGTATTTAATACGCTTTACCGTGAATTAAATATTTCTTATGTAGATGAAACGAAACCAGGGCAATTAATGAAAACTGGCATCGAGGCCATGTTAGCATCTTTGGACCCCTACACAAACTATTATACAGAAAATGACATTGAGGACTACAAATTTATGACTACTGGTGAGTACGGCGGTATTGGCGCTCTAATACAAGATGTAAACAATAAGATTACTGTAACAGAACCTTACGAAACGTTTGCGGCCTATAAAGCAGGATTAAGAGCTGGAGACGAAATTATTGAAGTAAATGGCATTAATGTTACCGGAAAAAAAACCGAAGATATTACTAATATGTTGAAGGGTCAGGCAGGAACTCCTGTGAAATTAAAAATAGTTCATCTCGGACAAACAACACCAATAGATGTAAGTTTAAACAGAGAAGAAATAAAAGTAAAAGCAGTTCCTTATTATGAAATGTTAAATACTGAGGTTGGTTATATTAAGTTAACCAGTTTTACAGATAATTGTTCGGGAGAAGTAAAAGATGCTTTGCTGAAGTTAAAAGAAAAAAACTGCAAATCCTTAATACTAGATTTGCGGGGTAACCCAGGCGGATTGCTGCACGAAGCGGTAAATATTGTTAACTTATTTGTAGATAAAAATAATGAAGTGGTTTCTACAAGAGGAAAAGTGAAAGATTGGAACAAACAATATTTCTCGTTGTATGCGCCAATAGACACTCAAATACCCTTAGTTGTTTTAGTAGATAATAATTCGGCATCAGCTTCAGAAATTGTTTCAGGTGCATTGCAAGATTTAGACAGAGCTATTATTATGGGGCAACGTTCTTACGGAAAAGGGTTAGTGCAACAAACACGCCCATTAACTTATAATACACAGTTAAAAGTAACTGTTGCTAAGTATTACATTCCAAGTGGCCGTTGTATTCAGGCTTTAGATTATACTCACAAGGACGAAGAGGGTAGAGTAGAAAAAGTACCCGATTCTTTAATTACAGCTTTTAAAACTAAAAACGGGCGTATTATTTATGATGGAGCAGGGATATTACCAGATGTAAAAACAGAATCTACAAAATACAGTAATATATTATTGACCCTTTTAAATAGAAATCATGTGTTTACCTTTGTAAATTATTATTTGTTAAAACATCCTCAATATAACACAACGTCATTAAATACGCCATTCTCTGATCAAGATTATAATGAGTTTATAAGTTATTTAAAAGACAAAGACTATAAGTATAAAACACAAAGTGATTTTGCTTTAGAAGATTTAAAGCTTGACGCATCTAATGAAAAATATTATGAGAGTATTAAAACAGAATACGAAGCATTATTGAATAAAATGGAGTCGAATAAAAAAGATGATTTGATGCGTTTTAAACCAGAGATTAAACAATTTATCGAAGAAGAATTAGCGTCTCGTTTTATTTTTCAAAAAGGAAGAATTGAAACAGCTTTGAAGTATGATTTAGAGGTAACTGAGGCAAAAAAATTATTAGCTGACAAACAAAAAGTTACTACTATTTTAACTACTATCGAAAAACCCACAAAGCCTTTTAACCCCAATAAACGCTTTTAATAGGCTAAACATAAATTTGCTTAATTTTATATTTGAAAATATGATTTATTAAGCTAATTTTGAGAATATTAATTTAAAACACATTTAATCATGGGAAAAGGCGATCAAAAAACAAGACGTGGAAAAATTCAAGTAGGTTCATTTGGAAAAGTTCGTCCACGTAAAAAAACAGCAGCAGTTACAGCAGAGCAAATAGCAGCAGGCGCAGCAGCAAAAAAAGCAGCGCCAAAAAAGGCCGCTAAAAAAGCAGCAAAATAATTAAGGAAACCGCTCTAGTAGCGGTTTTTTTATTGTTATCAATGCGTGAGGGATGCAAGCGAAAATCCTTTTTGGTGACTGAGCTTGTCGAAGCCCAAAAAGATTGTAGCGACAGCCCGACCCTGCTGCCTCTTTTGCAGGGGCACGCCCAAAAAATACTTAACTTTCCCCAAAAAATATTTACCTTTAATCCGTGAACTATTTTCAACCCGATAAAATCAAAATAGGAGTATTAGGCGGCGGTCAACTTGGCCGTATGATGATACAAAGCGCTATTAATTACAACTTATACATTTGTTGTTTAGACCCTGATGCAAACGCACCTTGTAAAACATTTGCTAACGAATTTACTAAAGGCAGTTTAACCGATTATGATACGGTTTATAAGTTTGGTAAGGATAAAGACATTATTACCATTGAAATTGAAAACGTTAATGTAGAGGCTTTAAAAGACTTACAAAAATTAGGCAAAAAAGTATTTCCTCAACCCGAAGTCATTGAAATTATTAAGGATAAAGGCTTACAAAAAATGTTTTACCAACGTAATGATATTCCAAGCCCTGATTTTTTTCTAGTAGAAAACAAAGCGCAAATAGAAAAGTATAAAGACTTTTTCCCTTTCTTTCAAAAAATGCGCACTGGTGGTTATGATGGAAAGGGTGTTGTAAAATTAGGACATCCTAATAAAATAGAACATGCCTTTGAAGTGCCAAGCGTATTAGAGCGTTTGGTAGATTTTGATAAAGAAATTTCGGTAATTGTTGCTCGTAACGAAAGCGGAGAAACTAAATGCTTTCCAGCAGTAGAGTGTGAGTTTAATCCTGAAGCAAACTTAGTAGAATTTTTATTTTCGCCCGCTAATATTAAAAAAAGCATTGATAAACAAGCCACAGAGATTGCCATTAAAATTGCAGAGAAACTAAATATTGTTGGGATATTAGCCGTTGAATTATTTGTGACTAAAGATGGTAAAGTATTGGTTAATGAAGTAGCGCCGCGCCCACATAATAGCGGACATCAAACTATTGAAGGAAATATCACATCACAATTTGAACAACATTTGCGTGCCATTTTAAATTTACCTCTTGGCGACACAAGTATTATTAAGCCAGCGGTGATGATTAATTTATTAGGCGAAAAAAATCATGAAGGAATTGCAAAATACGAAGGAGTAATAGATGCACTTAAATACAAAGGTGTATATGTTCATTTATATGGCAAAACAACAACTAAACCTTTTCGAAAAATGGGTCATATTACAGTGATAGATGATGATTTGAATTTAGCAAAGAAGAAGGCTATCACGGTTAAAGATTTAGTGAAGATAGTTAGTTAAAAAGATGATTACGAATAAATACGAATATACGAATCTAGGTGGTCAAACACAGATTCGTATATTCGTACTAGAATTCGTAATCAAGAAATAAAAGCAATAAAATATTAAAGAGAATAGGTATGGTAGGTATAATAATGGGAAGCAGCAGTGATTTGAAAATCATGAATGATGCAGCAGTTTTTTTAAAGAAATTAGATATTCCTCACGAGGTAACGATTGTATCTGCACATCGTACACCAGAGCGTATGTTTGATTATGCCAAAAATGCGCATAGCAGAGGGTTAAAAGTTATTATTGCCGGCGCAGGCGGCGCAGCTCATTTACCAGGAATGGTAGCGTCATTAACAGTATTGCCAGTGATTGGAGTGCCTGTAAAATCTAGTAATTCAATTGATGGTTGGGATTCTTTATTATCTATCGTACAAATGCCCAACGGCGTTCCTGTAGCTACGGTTGCTGTTAATGCGGCACAAAACGCAGGGATATTAGCAGCTCAAATTTTGGGCTGCCAAGACAAAGCTATTTTTGATAAACTCGTTTTATTTAAAGAAGAGCTAAAAGAAAAAGTGATGAAGAGTTTGGAAGAGATTAAGAAATAATAAATACTGGCATTAATTAAACTCCATTTTTGCAAGGTTCTCCATCAGCTGAAGCATACTCTTTTCAATAACAGCATACTCCAATTCCTCGTTACTCAAGCAAATAAACATAATGTCTATTTTTTGTGATTTTAATGATTCGTAAATAGTGTGTTTGTTTAAACGATATACTTCACGCATTCGGCGCTTAATATCATTTCGTTTATTAGCGCGTTTATGCTTTTTTTTAGGCACTACAAACATAGCACGCACCGGAAAAGGACTTTCGAATTCAGATTTTTTATAAATTAATTTAAAAGGAAATTGATTTTTTGATTTACCATTAGCAAATAAATCGTCGATAGCTTTTTTGCTACATAAACGTTCTATTTTTTTAAAAGTAAAATCCATGAGATGTTTTGGTTTCTATTAGTTGCAGTTAAATTAATGTATTTTTTAACCACATAGATACATAGGTTTATAATATTTTGAGATTGGGTATCGTTATAGTTGAAGCCTGGCTACAAACACAGAGACTATGTGTAAAAACATCGTCATTAGAACCAGAAAACTCAAAACCTTTTAGCGTTTATTAGCTTCTCTGATATATTCATCCAATGCACCCGACATACTTGGGTTTTTAGGATTAGGAGCATAAATATCTAAACGGTATCCATGCTTCTTTAATAAATTAGCAGTAGCTGCACCAAAACAAGCAATACGAGTATTCCCTTGTTTAAAATTAGGAAAGTTATGTTTTAAAGAATTAATACCTGCTGGTGTAAAGAAAGCCAGAATATCAAAATCATTTAAATTTTTAATGTCAGATAAATCAGCACTTACAGTTCTATACATAACTGCTTTGGTATATTTAATATTAATAGCATCTAAGAAATCACAAATTTGTTCCTTGTGAACATCAGCTGCTGGTAACAAAAAACGCTCTTCTCTGTTTTTTCTAATAACATCTACTAAATCTTGTATCGTTTGATGACCGAAGAAAATTTTACGTTTACGATACTGAATATATTTTTGTAAGTAGTAAGCAGTTGCTTCATTAATACAGAAATATTTCATGGATTCAGGAACTGTTACACGCATTTCGTTGCACATTCTAAAATAATGATCAACTGCCATACGGCTAGTTAAAATAACTGCTTTATGTTCTAAAATATCAATTCGTTGCGATCTAAAATCTTTTACAGGAATACCTTCTATTTTAATAAACTGACGAAAAGTTTCTAGTAAATTGTATTTTTTTGAAAGTTCGTAATAGGGGTTTTTATCATTCTCGGGTTTAGGTTGAGAAATCAATAATGTTTTAACTCTATGTTTTGGGTAAGTAGATACTTCAATAACAGGCTGAGGAGCTACAGCAACTAATTGTTTTTTTGTTTTAACCCCAATTTTTACAAATTTTTCGGTACTGGTAGTTGCTGCTTCTGCTTTCGGCGAAGGAGTTTTTAAAACTATTTTAGCTTTTGGAGAAGCAACTAAAACCACTTTCTTTGGTTTCGTAGCAACTTTAACAATTGTCTTTTTAACAACAGCTTTTTTACTAACAGGCGCTTTCGCAGCTACTTTTTTGCTTGCTATTTTTTTAACAATTTTCTTAGCAGCCACTTTCTTTACAACTAGTTTCTTAGATGCATCTTTTTTGACTTTAGCTGGAATCGTTTTTTTAGTAATTTTTTTTGACGTAACTTTTTTAATTGTCCCTTTTTTAGCAGCATTAGACTTAGCCTTTGCTAGAGGCTTTTTATTTTTCTCTGATGCACTTGAAGAAGCTCTTGTAGCTTTTGAAGCTACCTTTTTAGAAGACGCTTTAATAGATTTTTTTTTCTTTGTAGGCATATAAAAATCGACGCTTAAAAATTAACTAAAAGAAATTTTACCAATACTAACATCGGTAAGATTTCTAAGGCACAAAGGTACAAAAAAATATATAGAATTCCTATGCTTTGTTCGGATGCGGAAATAATAAAGCCTCTAAGCATTCTTAAACCATAAAATCCAGCACAAATAATAAGTGAGGGGTACAAAAACCACTGTGTGGGGTATTTTGTAAACTGAAGGCATACAATTAGCGGAAAGACGATAATACCAATAGTTTGGGCAAACACAAATACATTAAATAAATATTCTTTAGACAATTCATTATTCAATGAAATAAATGCTAAAACATAATTAGCTAAAAATTTAACTAAATACACCAAACTAACCGTCATTACAAAAAAACCATATTGCTGTAAATTTGAGTAGTCGTGTAATATTAAACCAAAGTATTGATTAGTAAATTGAATTAAAAAAGAAATAACAAGAATGAAACCAATGGCAAGTAAAACAGATAGTCTTTTAGTTAATTTAAATTCTTCTCTAAATAATTGTTTGGCTTCCTGAAGACTAAAGACAGAAGTAAATATTTTATATATTTTTCTTGGTTCAGAAACCTTTATTAACACATATATTGAAAAAATAAGAAACAAAACAATACCCTGCCAATAGCTGACAGTATTATTTTTGAAAATTGGTGTGCTATGAGTAACTTTTAATGAATGCCCAACAAAAACAGAGGGATAATCTTCCTTAACTGTGTTTTTATAAAACAAAGAGTCGTTTTTTATTTGTAAAATAGAATCTTGTTTAGTCACGTAAATTTACATTATAATGTAAACCATCTTGAAATGTTAAACCCAAGTTTAATTTGTCCTTTCGACCACGCATCCTGCGTTGAGGTTAATAAACTACTTTCTAAAATAGCTGGTCCGTTTGTATAATTGATGTGAAATACGTGACCACCCGTTTCAATTTCAATACCTACACCTAATGGATTGTAATATGCATTTGGATTGTTTGCTTGGTAATCAGAAAAATTATAATAATAATCTGCTACTAAAGCAAAACGCTTTGTTAATTTTAATCGTCCGCCAATTCCTAAGGAAAACAATCCGTTTACATCTTCTTTGTTGTTATTTGTATTTAATTGTTGCTTAATAAAATTACGGTGAATATAGGTTGGCATAATCTGTAACGAGAACCAGTTGTTAAATTTACGGGCAATTAATAATTGGCTAGCATATTGTATTCTATGAGCTTCATTAGTTTTATCAGGACGAATTGTTCCTGCATATAAATTATCAGTAGTCATAGAGGTGTAACCTAAATTGCCATAAAAACAAATAGATACCGGAATTTTATTATTTTCCCGCTGAGTTAAAAAACGCCATTTAATTGTGGCATCATTCATTTCTCTGAATTTACTTCTACCGATACCGATGGTTAATTTATCAGTAATACCATAATCAAAAGACATTCTGATATCTGTTGAATTATCCAAACCAAAAGCAGTATGTGCAGCTTCATTTAAAGCATTATTACTTGTGCTATTATAAATGTTACCAAAACGGTGAGTTACTCTAAAATCTAAATTGCGTTTTTTTACTGTCTCAATATTTTGAGCATTTACAATTTTAGTAGTTTTAAAAGTAGCATATACCGACCTAGGCGGTTCATTTTTTGGATCTTCTTTTACTAAATCTAATAAATCATCTTGTGCAAAAGATGTCATTGATATAAAGGTCCCTAGAAATAATAATGTTTTTTTAATCATAACTTGTAATTTAATCAATAATATAAATCTCAAAAAACAACTGTTTATATTTTGAGAAGATGAGTTTAAAATTATTTTTTGGTAAAAGGTTCAAGAGTAGCGTTTACTTTTACATCAACTATTTCGGCAATGTTTTGAACATATAAAGATGGAACCTTAATATTGTAATC
>JBKJPW010000207.1:0-6563 GCA_046594225.1 Bacteroidia bacterium | reverse complement strand
ATTTAAAATTAATTATTTTTCGCCTGCTTTATTAAATGACACTTTATTAGGCATTGGTAAAATAGAACAGCAAGGTAAGCGCATAATTGTAACAAGCGGCGATATTATTTGCCCCGCAAGAGATAATGTGGTTATTGCAAAAGCGATGGGAACTTTTAATACTTATCCAGCGGAGAAGGCTGGGTATGATGTTTAATATATCATTTCTTTCTTTTATTTTGAGTGAACGCTGGTTTAGTTCTGGAAACATGCCGCTCCTACGGAGCTTTAAATATGTTTTATATGAGTGTTATTACAAACATATAGCCTCGCTGAGGCTAGAGTTTTGCTCCGTTAGGAGCATTATGTTTATAATAACACTAAACCATAACGACTACAAGCTCCGTAGGAGCGACATATTAATACACCATATGAAATAGCCATGTTTGCCTAAATACAAACACAAATGAAGATAAACTGGCTAGACCATATGACAACTTAATACAATAATATCTACATATGAAATAACCAAGCGATATAGTTCGAGCGGAGTCGAAAAACGTGAGGAACACCCAATCACTTATCTTAAAAATCCTTACACTTATCAGTTAAATAGCCGCAACTAACAAACTGGCAAAATAGCCCCTGTTTTTTCTCTACCTTTATTATAGATAAAATCATTGTTATGAAAAAACTATTTACCTTATTTGCTTTAGTTCTTTGTTTAACAAACCTAAAAGCACAATTTGTAACCATACCTGATGCTAATTTTGTAACATGGTTACAAGCAAATGTGCCATCTGCTATGAGTGGTAACCAAATGGATACAACTAGTTTGGCGGTGACTACTAGAACAAATGTTAATGTATATAACAATAGTATTGGAGACGTTTATGGCATACAGTATTTTGATTCTTTAAAAAAATTGAATTGTTCTTATAATCAACTTACTAACTTATCAAATTTACCGAGTTCATTATTATATTTAGATTGTGGATACAACCAACTGCCAAATCTACCTGCTTTACCCAACTCTGTTAATTATTTAGATTGCAGCGGTAATCAATTGGTAAACCTTCCAATATTACCCAGCTCTATTACATTGTTATACTGTGGAAGTAATCAACTTATAAGCCTTCCTGCAATGCCTAATTCACTTATTACTATAGATTGTAGCTATAATCCATATATTGCTATTACTATATTACCAAATTCACTTTTTTCATTATTCTGTAGAAATAACCAACTTTCAAATCTTCCACTATTACCAAATTCAATTGAATACTTAGATTGTTCGGATAACCAATTGACAAATCTTCCTGTATTATCTAGTTCCACTAGAACATTAAACTGCTCAGATAATCTATTAACATCTCTTCCTCTTTTACCTGATTCTCTCAAATGGTTATTCTGCACAAATAACCAGCTAACAAGCCTTCCCGCATTACCTACAAATCTTAAATTATTGCATTGCTATAATAATAATAATATTTCCTGCTTTCCTGTTTTTCCAAATATGCCTGACATAACAAATGGTCCTGCTCCAATATTAGAACTATCTATTAATCCCAATCCATTCAGCTGCCTACCTAATTATATTGCAACTATGGACTACAATACTTTGAATTATCCTTTATGTGTACTGGGAAATTCTTTAACTAATCCAAATGGTTGCTCAACAGCAAAAGGAATAACAGGAGCTCTATTTTATGATTCGAATTCTGACTGTGCAATAAATATAGGAGAAACAGGAATAAAAAATGAAATAGTTAAAATATACAATAACAGTAATACATTTTTGAGATTAACAAATACAAATAATAATGGACAATATTTTTTTAACGATACATCTGGAGTTTATGATATTACTATTGATACAATTAACAAACCATACTCGATGCAATGTTCGATTCCTGGAATTGATTCACTAGTTACACTTTCAACTTCTAATGTATTTGTAGATAGCGTAAATTTTCAATTAATATGTAAACCCGGTTTTGATGTTGGAGTACAATCCATTAATACAACTGGTATCGTTTTTCCGGGGCAAAATCATATACTAAATGTAAATGCAGGAGATATTTCGCATTGGTATAATTTAAACTGCGCTGCAGGAACCAGTGGAACACTTTCTTTTTCAGTAAATGGTTCAGTAACTTATATGGGCCCAGCATTAGGTTCATTAACACCATCGGTTGCAGGTAATATTTACACCTACAACATTGCTGATTTTGGAACCATAAATAATACAACAGATTTTCAATTACTATTTCAAACCAATACAACAGCGCAAGCAGGAGATGTAATCTGCGTGAATGCTACCGTTACTCCTATTAGTGGAGATAATAATCCAAACAATAATATTTTGACATTTTGCTATAACGTGGTTAATTCTTATGATCCAAACATTAAAGAAACTTACCCTGAAAATGTGCAACCTGGATTTAACGATTGGTTAACTTATACCATTCATTTTCAAAATACAGGTAATGCTCCCGCTTTTAATATTCGTTTAGCAGATACATTAGATACGATGTTAGATTTAGAAACTTTTCAAGTCATTAATTACAGTCACCAAAATTTAGTTGATTTAACAGGCAATGTTTTAAATGTACGTTTCCCTAATATTCAGTTGCCAGATAGTACAACAAATTCGGCTGGTTCTATTGGTTTTATTCAGTATCGTATTAAACCAAAAGCAACGTGGATTGCACCTTATCAGATAAAAAATACGTGCTATATTTATTTTGATTATAATGCTCCTATTGTAACCAACACTACTTTAAATTCTATTTTAGTTCCTACTGGTTTAAATAACCAAATTGAAACTGTCATGAATTTGTATCCAAATCCATCTAACGGAAGTTTTACCATTGAGCTAAATACCAAACAAAAACAATCGATTCAAGTATTTGATATAACTGGCAATGTCGTACTTTCTCACACTATTGAAAATGGCAAAGCAATCATTGACGCAAGTAATTTAGCTGCTGGAATTTATAATATAAACATCAAAGGCATTAACGGAGTTGCAAATAAGAAATTGGTGATTGTGAAGTAGTGGCTTCGAGAGCCTCAGCCACCGAACGGACACTGAGGCTCTCGATTGTACGCTTCTCGACTACCACTTCGACTCCGCTATGTGTGACAGCTCGAAGTGGCATAAAATTACAAACTCTTTAACAAACTTTGTAAACTTGTTTTCTCAGTTAAGATAGCATGTAAATCAGAAATCGCAACACGGTCTTGTTTCATCGTATCTCTATGACGAATCGTTACAGTGTTATCTTCTAAACTTTGGTGATCCACTGTAATACAAAAAGGTGTACCAATAGCATCTTGTCGGCGGTAACGTTTACCAACAGTATCTTTTTCATCATAAGCCAACATGAAATCAAATTTCAAGTCTTTCATAATGCTTTCAGCTAATTCTGGTAAACCATCTTTTTTCAAATGCGGTAATATTGCTGCTTTGTAAGGAGCTAAAGCTGGAGGTAAATTTAATACCGTGCGTGTATCCCCACCTTCTAAACTTTCTTCAACTAAAGCAGATGAAATAACTGCTAAAAATAAACGATCTAAACCAACCGATGTTTCCACCACATAAGGCACATAACTTTCGTTAGTTTCAGGATCAAAATATTGTAATTTTTTTCCAGAAAATTCCTGGTGTTGTTTTAAATCGAAATCGGTACGGGAGTGAATACCTTCTAACTCTTTAAAACCAAATGGGAATTGATGTTCAATATCTGCTGCTGCATTAGCATAATGCGCTAATTTTAAATGATCGTGAAAACGGTATTTCTCAGCCCCTAAGCCCAAAGATAAATGCCAGTTTAATCGTGCTTTCTTCCAGTATTCGTACCATTCCATTTCAGTACCTGGCTTTACAAAAAATTGCATTTCCATTTGTTCAAATTCGCGCATACGGAAAATAAATTGTCTTGCAACAATCTCGTTACGGAAAGCTTTACCAGTTTGAGCAATCCCAAATGGCAATTTCATTCGTCCTGTTTTTTGAACGTTTAAGTAGTTTACAAAAATACCTTGTGCGGTTTCGGGACGTAAATAAATAATATTTGTTTCATCAGTTACAGCTCCTGTAGAAGTGTTGAACATTAAATTGAACTGACGAACATCGGTCCAGTTTTTAGTGCCGCTAATCGGGCAAACAATTTCTAAGTCAACGATGATTTGTTTTACATCTTCTAAATTATTAGCATTTAAAGCTGTTTTAAAACGCTCGTTAATGGCATCAATTTTATCTTGGTATTCTTTTACTCGGCCGTTAGTTGATTTGAACATCTCCGCATCAAAATTCTCGAAACGCTTGGCTGCTTTCTCAACTTCTTTATTGATTTTATCTTCAATTTTAGCAACGTGATCTTCAATTAACACATCTGCTCTGTAACGCTTTTTACTGTCTTTATTATCAATTAATGGGTCATTAAAAGCATCTACGTGTCCGCTTGCTTTCCAAGTTGTTGGGTGCATAAAAATAGCAGAATCTAATCCAACAATATTTTCATTCATTTGCACCATGGCTTTCCACCAATAATCGCGAATGTTCTTTTTTAACTCCACACCCATTTGAGCGTAATCATAAACGGCACTTAAGCCTTGATCATAAATTTCGCTACTTTGAAAAATGAATCCATACTCTTTACAGTGAGAAATGATATTCTTAAAAAAATCTTCGGGTTTTATGTTGCTCATGGTATTAAAATTAAAGGGCAAAAATAACATAATTTATCTCTGTAAAAGGCTATCTTTAAGAGTTTAATTAACAAAACAAGATTGATACTTTTACAAAATTGCCAATCAATAAAACCATATTCAAAAAAAGTTTGCTGATAATTAGTCTTTTAGTACTATTTCTACCTTTGCTTCAAAGTTATTTTCCTCTGATCAAACTGTACCCATTGGCAGGAGAAACTGTTGTTTATAAAGATAGTTCACTAACTTTAGCTACTTATCTTTCAGGTAATTTTCAAAAAAAAACAGACAAATCTCTAGCTTCCAATTTTGGGTTTAGAAGTTTATTAATCAAAATTAATAATCAATTAAATTTTAGCTTATTTAATAAAGTGAATGCGCAAGGCGTGATTGCAGGAAAAGAGAATTATTTATTTGAAACTACTTATATCAATTCTTATTACGGTAAAGATTTGATGACTGAAGATAGCATCAATATACAAGTTGCCAGATTTAAAGTTATTTCTGATAAATTATTAAAATTAAATAAACACCTTGTTTTGGTTATTGCGCCAAGTAAACCCTCTTATTTCAGAGAATTTTTGCCTGATGATAAAAATAAAACATCCAAAAATAATTACCAGTTAATTATAAAAGCTGTAAAACACAAACCTATAAACTGTATTGATTTTAGTAATTGGTTTAACACTAATAAGTATAAATCTAAATACCCATTATACCCTAAACATGGTAATCATTGGAGTAGATATGGTTCTTATTTAGTAGCCGATTCTTTAATAAAATATATGGAATCTAAACAACATATTGATTTACCCAATTTAGTATTAAAAAACATAAGCATTGAACAACCAAAAAATGAAGACAAAGATATTGAGTATGGGATTAATTTATTGTTTAAGTTAAAAAGCTACGATTTAGCAATTCCTGAAATTGTTATAGAAGACTCTATTGGCAAAACAAAACCTAATGTGTTGATTATAGGTGATAGTTTTTATTGGAATATTTACCATATGGAAATAGCAAAATGTTTTAATAAATCTTCATTTTGGTACTATAATCAAGTGGTTTACCAAAATAATCATCAAATGAATCCATTGGTAAGTAACCTGAATTTTGAGAAAGAGCTAAAGAAACATGATTTCATCTTTATTTTAGCTACAGAATCTAACGCTAAAAGTTTTGGTTGGGGCTTTATGGAAAAGGCAGAAGCCTATTTAAACAATCAACCAATTATCAATTAAACGAGTATTACCAACAAATACCGCAATTAAAGAAATAGCTTTTTGATGCCCTTCTACTCCGCTCAGGGTGTCAGATTTAATATCTGAAATAGATTCTAAAGTTTCGGCATCACATACTTCATAGTAATCTAATTTCATTTCAGATACTTTAGAAATTTTATCATGGATAAATTGTTTCGCTTCTTCAATTCCTTTTTCTTTATTAATAGCAACAGCTTCCTGCATCCATTTGGGGATAAAAGCAGCAATTTCTCGTTCTTCTTTAGTTAATCGAGTATTACGAGAACTCATTGCTAAACCATCTGGTTCTCTTAATATAGGGCAAGCTATAATCTCAACCGCCATATTTAGCTGTTTCACCAAACTCTTTACTACCATTACTTGTTGGTAATCTTTACTTCCAAAAAAAGCTTTATCTGGTTTTACTCCCTCTAATAAAATACTTACTACCTGCCCTACTCCATTAAAATGACCAGGGCGTTTAGCACCCTCTAAAATGGAATCTAAATATCCAAAATCAAATGTACGGTTATCATTTTCTGGATAAACATCACTAACCTCAGGCATATACAAAATATCGCAACCAGCCTCTTCTAATAGCTTTATGTCAGCTTCGGGAGTTCGAGG
>JBKJPW010000055.1:0-5819 GCA_046594225.1 Bacteroidia bacterium | reverse complement strand
AGTAGTAGTTGCCACTAATACTAATTTTACTGCCACCTCAGTTTCATAAACTCCATCAACTCTGTTAATACTTGTTACAACTTTTGCTAAAATTTGTGACGTTGTTGGTGTATTTGTTCCAGTTCCACAAGCAGCTCTAGCATATTCGCCAGTGCAACCAACTGCTAAACGGTATGTTTTTAAGTTTGCTCCAGCGCATATGGCATTAGTTTGTGCTGTTTTTGATACAACATTATTATTGTCAATAGTTTCAATTACGCCTTCACATATTCCTCTTTCATTTAAAGGTTTGATAAAATCAGTTGCGTAGTAAGAAATATAATCATCTATATTCCATTTGCAAAAAGGATCAATGAAAATATCTCCGAACGGACTCTTAATCATTCCATGAAATCCGTATTCTGTTAAATCTAATTTACCACTAGCGTATTTATCATTAATACCTCTTACATTGTAAGTTCTGATATTTTGATAGCTAGTTTGTAACGCATCATCCATTACAGGCGATTCAGAAAGTTTAAAGTCTTTAGTAGTCCCATCAGGCATTGGTAAAGTAATAACAACTGAAGAATATTCTACTGGTGTGTTTTTATCCAAAGGCGCAGATGCTAAAAGCGTTTTTAACGAATTAATATCTAAATGAAAGGTTTTATATTTTTCAGGAACGATATCTCGTTTGCCAGAAACTGTTATTTGATTTTCATTAATTTCTTTCCATAATACCTTATTAGATTGCGCATTTGTAGATAAACAAGAGATTAGGATACTTGCTAGAGTAATTGTTTTTTTCATTTTGATAGCGTTTGATTATAATAAATTTAAGAATCTAAATCGAAAAAAGCAAACTCCCAAAAAAATACAGTTTTATTTTTTTAACAAATTATTTGACGATTAATGATGAAAGTCAAATTCTTGGATTAAAATTTACATATATTTGTATATATAATAACCTAAAACACATTCAACCATGAAAAAAGTATTTTTAATGTTAGCTTTCGCCGGATTAGTAGGAAGCGTATCTGCATCTACTACTGACGATAAGGATAAAGGAAAAAAAGAAACTAAGACAGAAACTAAATCTTGTTGCAAAGAAAAAGCTGGAGCTGAAGGGAAATCTTGTTCTGGAGATAAAACTGCTTCAACAGAAAAAAAATCTTGTTGCAAATCTAAAGCTACGGCTGAGACTAAAGCACCTGAGACAAAATAGTTTTTGTTCTTTAAAGTTTGAAAAGCCCATGCATCTTTGATGTATGGGCTTTTTTTGTTTTATTAATTTATAGAACACAGATGACACAGATTAGATAGATGAACACATATTTAGAATTGATAGATAAGTATGATAAAAGAAAAATCATATAAAATCATAACAATCAGCGATATCAGCGTTCTAATTTATTTATAATTCGTTTTGAATAACTCGTATTTTTTTGCTTTATTTGTTCAACTGATTTAAAACACTAATTAAATATGAAAGTTGGCATTCCAGCGGAAATATCTCCAAACGAACTTAGAGTTGCTGCAACTCCTAAAACCGTTAAACGATTACAAAAACAAGGATTTGAAGTTTATATTCAGCATAACGCAGGGCTAAAAGCAAATTTTTCCGACAAAGATTTCGAAGAAGCAGGTGCTAAAATAGTAGGCACAGCTGCTGAGATTTATGGTCAGTCGGATATTGTATTAAAAGTAAAAGAACCAGCTATTGAAGAAGTTGCTTTAATGCGAGAAGGCTTGGTAATGTTGAGTTATTTATGGCCAGCACAAAACCAAGAATTACTTCAAAAATTAGCAGATAAAAAAGTGAATGCCGTGGCTATGGATGCGATTCCTCGTATTTCAAGAGCGCAAAAAATGGATGTATTATCATCGATGGCAAACATTGCAGGATACAGATCAGTGATTGAAGGTTCTTTCTATTTTGGAAGATTTTTAAACGGACAGATTACAGCAGCAGGAAAAGTAGAACCTGCAAAGGTTTTAGTAATTGGCGCGGGTGTAGCAGGTTTAGCAGCATTAGGAGCAGCTAATTCATTAGGCGCAATAGTTAGAGCATTTGATACGCGTAAAGAAGTGGCTGAACAAATCCAATCAATGGGTGGTGAATTTTTGACAGTTGAAATAGAAGAGGATGGAGCAACATCATCTGGTTACTCAAAAGAAATGAGCCAGGCGTTTATTGATGCTGAGATGAAACTGTTTTTAGAACAAGCTAAAGAAGTTGATATCGTTATTACGACGGCACAAATTCCTGGCCGACCAGCTCCTAAATTATGGTTAGATTATCACGTAGCCGCCATGAAACCAGGTTCTGTTATAGTTGACTTAGCCGCATCAACAGGCGGTAACTGTGTTGCAACAAGAAATGGAGAAGTTTACACAACCGATAACGGTGTTACTATCGTTGGTAAATTAAATCAATTGCCAAGTCAAGCTTCGCAACTTTACGGAAATAACTTATGTCACTTATTAGATGATATGGGCAAAGCCGAAAAATGGAAAATTGATATGGAAGATGCCGTTGTTTCAAGAGCAATGGTAACTTATAATGGTAAAATTAATTGGCCACCAGCGCCGCTACCGGTTAGTCCAACAGCAGGTGGAAAAGTAAAAGTAGTTCCTCCAACAGCAGAAGAAATGAAAATTTCTGATGCCGAAAAATCAAAAAAAGAAACCACTTCAATGTTCATTCGTTTGGCTGTAGTAGGTGCTTTATTGTTTTTGGCAGGAAAATTTGCTCCCGCAGAATTCATTCAACATTTCACTGTATTTGTTTTAGCTGTGTTTGTGGGTTGGCAATTAATTGCCAATGTAGCTCACTCGTTACATACTCCTTTAATGGCTGTAACTAACGCTATTAGCGGTATCATTGTAGTTGGTGGTTTATTACAAACAACAGATGATTTGTCTAATCCAATGACCATTTTAGCCTTCATTGCTATTTTGGTTGCCAGCATTAATATTGTTGGAGGTTTCGTAGTTACGCACCGTATGTTGAAAATGTTTAAAAAATAATGCTTCGACAAGCTCAGCAACCTTTTCTAATTGGTTTGTGAGTTTGTCGAACTGCAGCAACCTTTTTTATTAAAACAAAATAATTAAATAATTAATAAGAGTTAAATTATGTTTATCGCAAAAGAAATACAAACAGCAGCATATTTATTTGCCAGTATACTGTTCATTTTAAGTTTAGGAGGGTTATCCTCACAAGAATCTGCAAAACGTGGCGTGTATTACGGAATCATTGGTATGATTGTAGCGATTATTGCTACTGTTTTGGGGCAGGGCGTTGCAGGCCATGTTTACATTATTTCGGCTATTGCTGTTGCTTCGTTAATTGGTTTATTGTTGGCCCGCAAAGTAGAGATGACCTCTATGCCTCAGTTAGTAGCTATCTTACATAGTTTTGTGGGATTAGCGGCAGTATTGGTTGGTTATGGTTCTTATTTAGATCCTAAGTCACATGAATTAATTGGCGCTGCTCACATGATTCATTTAGTAGAAGTGTTCATCGGAATTTTTATTGGTGCTATTACATTCACCGGTTCTATTATAGCTTGGGGGAAATTAGATGGCAAAGTTCCTTCTAAGCCATGGAGTTTTAAAGGATTACAAACGATGAACTTATTACTGCTTTCGGCTTGTATCATTATGTGTGTTTTCTTTTGTAAAGCAGAAGGCACAGGTGGAATGTTATACCTTGGTATCATGACTGTTATTGCTTCATTTATTGGTGTTGTATTGGTTATGGCAATTGGCGGCGGAGATATGCCGGTTGTAGTTTCGATGTTAAACTCTTATTCAGGTTGGGCAGCATCGGCAGCGGGCTTTATGTTAGGTAACGATTTACTAATTGTTACTGGTGCTTTAGTTGGCAGTTCAGGTGCTATCCTTTCCATGCACATGTGTCATGCAATGAATCGTTCTTTCTTTTCTGTAATATTTGCTAGTGGTTCAGGTAATGGATCAGGTGGTGAGAAAAAAGCAATTGAAGGCGAAGTAACTGCTTTAAATCATGAAGAGGTTGCTACTTTATTGAAAGAAGCAAGATCGGTTGTTATTGTCCCAGGATACGGAATGGCTGTTGCAAAAGCACAATATCCAATTTATGATATGGTACAATTTTTACGTAAGGCAGGAAAAAATGTACGTTTTGCTATTCACCCAGTAGCTGGGCGTTTACCGGGACACATGAATGTATTATTAGCAGAAGCAAATGTTCCTTACGATATAGTTATGGAAATGGATGAGATTAATGATGATATGCCAAGTACGGATGTCGTTATGGTAATTGGTGCAAACGATGTTGTTAATCCAAGTGCACAAGATGATCCTGCAAGTTCTATTTATGGTATGCCAGTTATTGAAGCATGGAAGGCAGAGAAAGTCATTATCATGAAACGTTCGATGAGTGCAGGGTATTCTGGTGAAGACAACCCTTTGTTCTATAAACCAAATTCAGAAATGTTGTATGGTGATGCAAAGGCTAGTGTAGAAAAAATTATGAGTTTCTTAAAAGCTTAATCACAAAAATAATTTTATAAAGCGGGTTCGAAAGAATCCGCTTTTTTGTTTAAAGATCTTGGTCTAAAATATTATTTTTAAGGTATTACCCCTTTTTTAACATTCAATTTGGTAGATTTTCTGTAGAAACACAATTTCATAAGATATTGTTAATAAATGTTTTACCTAAATTTTAATCTAAATTAAAATAGGTTTACTTTTAATCATCAATTTTTTTAAACATGAAGAATCTAAATCGTTTTGTTATTTTTGCATTTGCTACTTTATCATTATCATCTTTCGCTCAAATTGGAAATGGTGGTTTTAAAATAAATGAAAATGGTGATCCATTACCACAAGTATTATTGAATTTCGATGCTATTTTTGATAATACAAAAGTTGAATTAACTTGGTCTTCTGATACGGAAAACAATAATAATTTATTTGTTGTCGAAAAATCTAAAGATGCAATGAACTTTGAAGCATTGACCAGTATTAAGGGTTTTGGAAATCATAGTAACATCATGAGTTATTTTGATGTAGATTATACGCCGTATGAAGGTATTTCTTTTTATCGTTTAACTCAAATTAATGAAAAAGGAAAAATATTATCTTCTCGATTAGTATCTATCAACAATAAAATATCAGCAACTAACTTAGCAATGAACCAAAGTGTAGTATATGACAATCCAGCTACTTTAATGGGATCTGAAAACAAAGAAGTGCTAGTTGTTTTAAGAAATGAAAAAGGCGAAGAGAGTTACTCTAAAGTAGTTATTGATGAAAGATATAATGTTCTCTCTTCTGATAATATAACTAAGTTAGATAATGGAACCTATACGGTTATTGCATCTTCTGACAACAAACTTTATAGTCAAAAATTAGTAGTTAGATAGCCTGCTTATTTAAAACATCCCAAGGTCTGTAGTTTTTACCCAACCTTCGTTTCCATTTTCCAATTTAATATTGGTCCAGTCTGGATTACTTTCTAATATACTTACACGGGTACCTTCATGTAAACTAAATTTAGATGTTGAGGTTACGCTTGGCTCTTCATGAATTTTTGTTTCACGAGTAGTAATGATAGCGAAATTAGTTATTTGTTTATCCTCAACAGCAGTATGGCCTAATACCATCGAAGCGATAAAAACAATTAAAAAAAATGCGCTTAAGAAAAAAACAATTCGTTTTAATGCTATCCGACGAGAAATAAAAAATAAAAAGGCGAAAATTAAGGCGCCGCATAAACTAAAAACACTAACCCATGCCCAACCTGTAGTTGATAATGAGTTAACTAATCCAGACTTGATAGCACCAAT
>JBKJPW010000083.1:0-8892 GCA_046594225.1 Bacteroidia bacterium | reverse complement strand
ACTTTGTTTACGCCTGCCATGATATTTAAAATTTAGGTCTGTTTGTACTATAGCAAACAAAACAAATAGTTTTTTGTTTTGCAACTCATTCATCTAAATAAAAGTTAAGTTCATACTAATAAACCAGTTTTTTTTAAGAATAAAAATTATAAACATCGTTTAAATAAAGCATACATATTATGTACTTTTGTAAGAATGAGCAATTATTTAAATGAATTGAACCCGGTGCAGCGAATGGCTGCCGAAACTACAGAAGGTCCGGTAATGATTATTGCAGGCGCAGGTTCTGGTAAAACACGCGTACTAACTTACCGCATTGCTCATATTATGGAAAAAGGCGCTGACGCCTTTAATATATTATCCTTAACCTTTACTAATAAAGCAGCACGCGAAATGAAGGAGCGTATTGGTAAAATTGTGGGAAGTAAGGAAGCTAAAAATATTTGGATGGGAACATTTCACTCCATCTTTGCTAAAATATTACGTTTTGAAGCAGAGAAGTTAGGATATCCTGCAAACTTTACCATTTATGATACAGATGATAGCAAAGGAGTTATTAAAGATATTTTAAAACAATTAAACCTGGATGATAAAGTATATAAGCCTTCATTGGTACTAAACAGAATTTCATCAGCAAAAAATGGGTTAATTTCAGCGGGGCAATATGCTAATAATCCTATTACGCAAGCCGAAGATAGAGCATCTAACAAACCTTTATTAGGACAAATTTATTTAGCCTATCAAAAACGTAACTTCAAATCTGGGGCAATGGACTTTGATGATTTGTTGTATAATACGAATGTTTTATTACGTGATTTTCCAGATGTTTTAATTAAGTATCAAAGTAAGTTTAAATACATTTTGGTAGATGAGTACCAGGATACAAATTTTTCACAATACGTAATTGTAAAACAATTGGCAGCACGTTTTCAAAATATTTGTGTGGTTGGTGATGATGCTCAAAGTATTTATTCCTTTCGTGGAGCTAACATACAAAACATTTTAAATTTTGAAAAAGATTATCCAGATTTAAAAACATTTAAACTTGAACAAAATTACCGTAGTACGCAAACTATTGTAAAAGCAGCTAGTGCCGTTATTGCCATTAATAAAGATCAGTTTAAGAAAAATATTTTTACGGATAATGAAGAAGGCGAGAAAATAAAAATCATCAAATCAAATACAGACAACGAAGAAGGACAAAAAGTAGCCGCTACTATTTACGAAACGCATTATACGCAACAAGCACGATTTAAAGATTTTGCTATATTATACCGTACCAATGCACAGTCACGTGCCTTTGAGGAGGCCTTGCGCAGAATGAACGTTCCGTATAAAATTTATGGAGGTTTATCATTCTATCAGCGTAAAGAAATTAAAGATGCTTTGTCTTATTTCAGATTATCGATTAATCATAATGATGATGAATCATTAAAGCGAATTATTAATTATCCAACGCGCGGTATTGGCCAGACAACTATTGATAAAGTAATGTTAGCTGCTATGGAACATGACATTAGTATGTGGCATGTATTAGATAATTTAAAAGACTTCAGCATTGGAATTAATAGCGGTACTGCTTTAAAAATTTCGGAGTTTACTACTTTGATTAAAACGTTTTCGGCAATGATTCCATACAAAGATGCCTTTGAATGTGCCAATCATATTGCTGTAACAAGTGGATTAGTAAAAGATTTGTATCACGATAAAACACCTGAAGGCGTTAGCAGATATGAAAACATACAAGAATTATTAAATGGTATTAAGGATTTTGTGGAGCAAGAACGCACACCACAAGAGGAAGAATTAAAAGAAGCGATTTTTAATAATACAGAAGCAAATCCTGTAGAATTATTTGATGCGCCTGAACAAAGCGCAACTTTAAAAACCTTAGATGAGTTTATGCAGGAAATTTCTTTGTTAACGGATGTTGATAAGGAAAAAGAAGATGAGAAAGATGCGGATAGAGTCTCAATGATGACGATTCATGCTTCTAAAGGTTTAGAATTTCCGTATGTACATATTGTTGGTTTAGAAGAAAATTTATTCCCTTCTCAAATGGCATTAAATAGCCGTAGCGAATTAGAGGAAGAGCGTCGTTTGTTTTATGTTGCAATTACCCGTGCCGAAAAACGAGCAACCATAAGTTTTGCAACTACTCGTTACCGTTTTGGTAATTTAATTTATTGTGAACCAAGTCGTTTTATTGATGAGTTGGATGAAAGTTGTGTCGATTTTCCTCAAGAACCAGAAAAGAGAAAATTTAGTGACGACGCTTTTATGCGACCAACAAAACCTTTTCAAAAGCCAATGGAATCTATTGATTTTAGAACTAAGGAAACTGGATTTGTAAAATCAGAGCAACCAAAAATTAATTTCTCTCCACCTAAAAAATTAATACCATTAGCTAAACGTATGGCAGAAACTAATTCGCCAACGGATAATAGTGCTAATGCAGATTTAAGAGTAGGTAGCGTGGTAGAACACGAAAAATTTGGTATTGGTGAGATTACTACTATTGAAGGTATTTATCCTAATGCAAAAGCGTCTATTCAATTTAGAGATAGTGGAGAGAAAAACTTGCTATTGAAATATGCAAAGCTGAAAGTGGTAATGTAATCAAACCCTTTGTTTGTTTTTATCGTAAATGCAGGTATAAGATTTGAGTACATTTATTTAATTTATGAGAACTACTTCAATTATTTTTGTGCTTTTATTTTCCTTACTTGCCGGAGGTTGTGTTTCAAAACATAAAAATATCGTATATAGTCTGGAGCATGATTTGAAACTGGATGTATATTCTCCTCGAAAGGTTGATAAACCTAAACCTGTATTAGTATTTATGCATGGAGGTAACTGGGTCAGAGGAAAGAAATCCATTTATAAGTTTTTCGGAAAAGGCTTTGCTAAAAAAGGAGTTGTAACGGTGATCATAAATTACCGTTTGAGTGAGAGTGCAACCTATGATAGTCTGACAATGAATTCAGCCATGGCATTAAAATGGGTAAAACAAAACATTAGTCAATTTAAAGGAGATTCTAATAATATATTTGTTTCCGGGCATTCAGCAGGCGCTCATTTGGCAGCTTTGATAGCAATGGATGATAGTTACTTTAATAAACTAAAAATTAA
Source organism: Bacteroidia bacterium (assembly GCA_046594225.1). GTDB lineage: Bacteria > Bacteroidota > Bacteroidia > B-17B0 > Aurantibacillaceae > UBA4416. The sequence continues at coordinate 5,760 of JBKJPW010000083.1, read as the reverse complement.
AAATCCGATTAGAGGAGCTATCATGATCGATGCTTTTGGTTTGGATATGTATTCTTATTTAACAACTAATAAAAGTGATTATAGCCAACGCTATTACTCGCTTTTTTCTAAGAATCCTGAGATATGGAAAAAGGGATCGCCGATTTTTCATTTGCACAAAGGTATGCCACCATTTTTAATGTTTGTGGGAACCAAAACAGTTCCTGTAATTATACAAGGTACAACTGATTTTTTAAAAGCTTTGCAACCCTATCAACCGGGAGCGCCCTTAGTCATAGTAAAAGGAAAACGACATATTGGAATGATTTTCCAGTTTATGAATAAACGTAATAAAAGATATATGGATATTCTAAATTTTATAAATAAGGAAAGTAAACCTATTTAATTAAAAACTTAACATAAATAGACGACTGTATTTTTATTTTCTTAAACTGAATGTCTTCGTTTTCAGCTACTTTATCTCCATCATCCAAAAAGCGAGTATTTGCATAGCTACTAACCTGAACATTTGAATTTCTACCATAATTGTATTCATTGTTGCCTGTATTATTTTCCCTAACAATTAAGGGTTTTCCAGTTACTTCTCCAATCGCATTCAATAAATAATCGGCTTTTCTTTTAGCAGCTTTAATAGCCGCAATGCGATTTTCCCTTCTTAAACTGTCAATTTTAGAGTGGCTAACTTTTGAAATATTGGCATCATTGATCTCTAGCTTTTCAAGTTGAAGAAATACCTGTCCAACAGACGTGGCAGATGAAACTTTTAAGACGTAATCCTTTTTAGTCAATACATCTTTGGTTCGGAATTTAACCTTTACGAAATCCGCATTGGCATCCGATAGATACAGGTCACTGGTTGGTATATTTATTTCTTTAAGTAGCATTTTTAGTTTTTCTTCTTGGCTTTCTATCGTCACTTTCTCTTTATTTTCGTACTTCTCGCGAATGATAATGCTGATATAAATCTGATCAGGAACTATTTCCTGTTCAGCTATGCCGGTTACTTCAATAAACGGTTTATCATCAACTACATTTTGATTTTGGCTATAGCTGATAAAAGATGCACTGGTTAGGATCGCCAGAAATATTTGCTTTATTGATTTCATAATGATGTTTTTTTAACTAAATATAAGATTATTTATCCTTTGATAACTGTTCAATTATTAACTGCAATTTTTTAACTAGTTCTGAGTCAATCACCTTTCCTTCCACATTTAATTTTGATTTCACTCCCGAAATTAATAAACACATTTCCTCCTTTGTTTTAATGCCTAGAGTATTCATCACTAATAATAATGACTCATGTGCTTTTATTCCAGAACTTGAAGCAGTTATTAGTGCCGTTGGCTTATCACTAAATACAGTTGTTGAAACAGTCCGTTCAATGGCATTTTTTAGTACACCAGGTAAACTAAATACATATTCAGGTGTGCAAATTAAAACACTATCCGATTTGTTTATAGCTTCTCTGAATTGGATTACAGAATCAGGTACGTTTTCATTAGTAATATCTTGATTGAAATAAGGAAGAGTAGAAATATCGAAATTTGTAATCGAGATATGTTCTATACCTAATTTAGCAATAGTGTTAATAATATCTTTATTAGCAGACTTCTCTCTAGTGCTGCCGCAAATAGCTAAAATGTTTTTCTTTTGTGCCACAATGAATAGTTTGAGATTGCTTCGTCGTGCCTCCTCGCAATGACGAACTAATTAATTCCCCTTTGCTTCTTAATGTTTTCGTAAGCTTCTTGTATTTTTTGGAATTTTTCTTGAGCACCTTTTTGGTATTCATCTCCCATGGCAGCTACTTTATCTGGATGATAACGTATAGCCATTTGACGGTATGCTTTTTTAATTTCTTCTTCAGTGGCAGTACTTTCTATACCTAATACTTTGTAATCAGAATTCGTATCGCGGTAAAACATATTTTTTAAACTATCATAATCGCTTTGAGGAACGCCCATTAAATTGGCAATGCGTTGTATAATTTGAATTTCGGTATCTGACACGTGCCCATCTGCTTTAGCAATGCCAAATAAATAGTGTAATAATTGAATTCGGACTTCAACCTGCGTGCGTACTTTAATATCGTTGCAAATTTGATCTAAAGGAATTTCGCCGCCTTCTACAAAGCGTTTTAAAGTTTGTAAATGAGCTACAGAAAAGTTTGGTCCGAATTGTTGAGAGAAAAAAGATTTTACAAAATCCAATTCTGCTTTTATGACTTTTCCATCGGCACGCATCACAGCGGCTGATAAAGCAATCAACATAGTTGCAAAATCACTATTAGCAGCAGAGGAACGTTGTTGATAGTATTTGAATACATCTTCTGTACTTCCGCCCTCAGAAGTAATTTTGCTACGAATAACAGTAAAGTTGTCGATAAAGGAACCAACTAAAAATCCAATAAATGCTCCGAAAAAAGATTTACCCAAAAAGAAAAAACCAACAATGGCTCCAATAAATTTAAACACGATATACTATTTTAAATAATGAATATAGGATGTAAATATACGATTTAGGTTTCTTTTTTTCGGAATTAAATTTCGGTTATCCGTCATTGCGAGGAGGTACGACGAAGCAATCTAATACTATTTATGTTCGCTTTGCCGTGTTTGGGATTGCTTCTCACGCTATGGCGCGATCGCAATGACGCTAACCTTGCGCTTCCTTCATTTGCATAAACATCTCATTAAAACGAGTGCGAACTTTTTCAATAAAATCATCGTTTATGAGTTTTTTTAAACCATCAACAGATTTTACATCTTCGGTATAAAACTTAAAAGCTTGCTCCATCGGACCAGCTTCAAATTTCACGATAAACTTATCATTCATTTGAAAAATAGAAATACTTATAGAAGGATGAGGAATAGAATCGATAATACGCATAAGAACTATTTAAAAGCTTTTTTAAAATCTAACATATTTTTGATTACTCCTGTTGGAGAAGTATTTCTGTCGCCATCTTCATGTATTCTTCCTAAAATAGAATGTGCTATAGCCACAAAATGATGTTTACCAGCTCTTTTCAAAGCTTCTTCTGCTTTATCGTCGCCGTTAATAAAATTAGCACAAGCAGCCCAATCAAAGGCTTTTTGATCTATCAAAAATTTGAAGGCTTTGGAATCATCCCAAATAGCGTTGGTAAATGCCGCTAATTCAAAAAATTTGCCGTCAATTAAATATTGAAATGCTTTTTTATCATCACGAATAGCATCTAATGTAGCTACTAATTCGCGACAATCATTTTCTATTAACCAATTAAAGGCTTGTACATCACCGTGAATGTGTTTTCCGAATTGCTCTAAAGCTAAGTCTGAATAGTGTTTCATTGTTTTGGTTTTTTAGTATAACACAAATCGTAGTATAAAGTTAATGAATATTTAATAGCTTTTATCATGTCCTTTCGGCTAAAGTTAAAAAGCGTTAATGTGAATTTAAGTAAGCTGATTTGACTTTTTGAAATTATCTAATAATAGTTATATTTGCCAACTATTTTATTATTAAACTGTTTTATATGCCTACTAATACCAATTATGCTAAATTATCTGTTGGAACTAAAGCGTTAATTCTTTCAAAGCTTTATTACAGTGTGTTAAGCAAAAGTCTAGAAAACTTAGATGTAGAACGCTATTATTCGATTTTATTTTTTTTAAATGAACACAATGGCTGCAATCAGCAATGTATATGTAATAATTTAGCTATTGATAAAACAGCGATGGTTAAAGTAATTGATCATTTAATAAAAGTCGGTTTTGTTGATAGGAATGTCAATCCTGATGATAGAAGAGAGCATTTTATTGTTTTAACCAAGAAAGGATTAAAACAAACGGCTGAAATTGTAAAATCATTTAATACAATTGATGCCGAAATATTTTCAGGAGTTTCAAAAGAAGACCAAGAAATATTCAATAAAGTATTATGTCAGTTGTCTTCTAAATTAAAGGAATTACCAGCAACAGATTTGTTTTTTAATTATAAAAAAACAGGTAGAAAAAAGAAAACAGTTGCTTCAGATAAAGTATAGATAAATTTTTTAGAATTATATTATGAATAAAATACCTAATTGGATTATCATTGTTGTTGTAATTGCTTTAGTAATTGCGTCTAAGTTTATGTTTTTTGCTCCTAAAGAAGATCCGGCTAAAGCGGCTAAGGGAAAACCTAAAGGACCAGTAGCAGTTAACTATTATGTGGTTAAGTCTACTTCGTTTGATAACGATGTATTTGCCACAGGAAAAATAGGAGCATTAAATCAAATTGATATTTTACCAGAAGTAGGAGGGAAGGTAATAGCTATTTATTTTAAAGAAGGTGAAATCGTTAATAAAGGAAGTGTATTAGTGAAATTAAACGATGCCGATTTGCAAGCTCAATTATTAAAATCTAAAACACAAATTGCTTTATCTGAACAAAAGTTAGAACGATTAAAAAAAATAATTTCTATTAATGGGATTAGTAAAGAAGAATTAGACATACAAGAAAATGAATTAAATTCTTTAAAAGCAGACCAAGCATATATCTTAGCACAATTAGCAAAAACAAGCATCGTGGCACCATTTACTGGTGTTGTTGGTTTAAAAAATATTAGTGAAGGTTCGTTTGTGAGTATGAGCACTCCGATTGTTTCCTTAGTTCAAACAAAACCTTTGTATGTGGAGTTTTCTGTTCCTGAAAAATATAGTAACTTATTTAATAAAGGAATAGCCGTAAAATTTTCAAATGATAATAGTAAAGAACAGCAGTCTGCAACTATTTATGCCATTGAACCAAGAGTGGATGAGCTAACAAAAACTATTAAAGCGCGTGCAGCTTATACAGGCGATGCACATTTTTACCCAGGAAGTTTTGTAAAAGTATTCGCCAATTTAGGGGAAACACAAAACGCTTTAATGGTTCCAACACAATGTATTATTCCAACTTTAAAAGGACAAAAAGTTTATATAGCTAAAAACGGAATAGCTTCCGAAGCCATGGTAACTATAGGTGTTCGTACAGATGATAAAATTCAGATTATAGATGGTGTCAGTGCTGGTGATACCGTTATTACAACGGGGTTATTATCCTTGAAAAAAGATGCAGATTTAAAACTTTTAAAATCAGTTAACTAATATGGATTTAGCAGAATTAAGCGTTAAGCGGCCGGTATTAGTCACGGTATTTTCTATCATCATTGTTTTATTTGGATTAATTGGGTTTAATTATTTAGGAATTCGTGAATTTCCATCAGTCGATCCACCTGTAATTACGGTGCGTACAAGTTATACGGGCGCTAATGCAGATGTTATTCAGTCGCAAATTACCGAACCTTTGGAAAAAGCGATTAATGGTATTGATGGGATTAGAACATTGTCATCTTCATCTAATCAAGGATCCAGTATTATTACTATTGAATTTAATTTAAGTTCTAATTTAGAAGCTGCCGCTAATGACGTGAGAGATAAAGTATCACAAGCGGTAAAACAATTACCGCAGGATATAGATGCGCCGCCCGTTGTATCAAAAGCAGATGCAAACTCTGATGCAATTATATCCATGACATTAGTAAGCGATACACGTTCACTGTTAGACGTGAGTGATTATGCTGAAAATGTTTTAGCTCAAAATTTACAAACCATTTCAGGTGTTAGTGCTGTTCAAATATGGGGGCAACGACGTTATTGTATGCGAATTCGTTTAAAGCCTGATAAGTTAGCGTCATATAATTTAACGCCTTTAGATATAAAATTGGCCTTAGATAAAGAAAATGTTGATTTA
>JBKJPW010000138.1:0-6230 GCA_046594225.1 Bacteroidia bacterium | reverse complement strand
TAACACGCCCTATTTCATAGTTCAAACAAATGTAAAATAGTATTAAGATTTTACACCCTCACTCCAATCAGTAACACATCATCCACCTGCTCCATATCCATCTTCCACTTTGTAAATTCTGCTTGTAACGTTTCTTTTTGTTCAAGTAAAGGCAATTGACTAATACTAACTAATAATTCTTTTAATTGTTTGTACATGAATTTCTTTCCTTTTGGTCCACCAAACTGATCAGGCATACCATCCGTTAAGGCATAAACTATATCTCCTTTTTGTAATTCAATTTCGTATTGGTTAAATGACTCAGAGTCTCTGTCATGCTTACCAACCGGCATTTTATCTGGCTTGGCTTCGACAAGCTCAGCCACCCCTGCTTCATTTTTCCTAACAATCCAAATAGGATTATTAGCAGCACTATATGAAAATTTACGATTATCTAAATCAAAACAAATTAAACTACAATCCATTCCATCCTTCCCTCCTGCTTCACTACCATCATTAGATAAATGTTGAATAATTTTGCGACGCGTGTAATTTAAAATGTCTTTAGGTTGTTTTAATTTTTGTCCTTCTATCGCTTCATTCAAACAACTAATGTTTAACATACTCATAATGGCTCCTGGCACACCATGCCCCGTACTATCAGCAGTTACCAATGCAAAACGATTATCAGCCAATTCTGCCCCCCAATAAAAATCACCACTTACAATATCTTTTGGTTGAAAAAATACAAAGTAATCTATCAAGTTTTTTTGTAATAACTGATCGCTAGCCAATAATGATTTTTGAATACGCTGAGCGTAGTTAATACTATCTACAATCTCTTTATTTTTATGTTCTAACTCGTGTTTTTGATCAACAATTGTTTTTGTTCGAGCATTGATGGTTTCTTCCAATTGCAAATTTCGTTCTTTTAATCGTTTAGTATACAATCTCACAAATAACACAATAGAGCCTATAAGAGCCATTATATATAAGGCATAGGCCCAAGTTGTTCTGTACCATGGTGGCAAAATAGTAAATGAAAAAATAATTTCTTTCGACTCTACTCCCAATAAATCTTTTGCTTTTAAATGAAGCGTATAATTACCATCATGTATGTTTAAAATTTCAATTATTTTCCTTTCGTCAAATTCACTATATGTTTCATCAGCCCCTTCTAAGTAGTAAGAAAACTTAATAAATTCTGGTCCAAAATAACTAGTAGCTGCTGGATAAATAAAGAGTTGATTATTTTTATAAGGTATTTGAATGGAAGGGAGTTCAAATTGTCCCGAATAATTTTCTAAAAATGGAATACTTTTTTGTGCGCCAAAATAAGCTTTTGAAATAATGGTTTGAAAATTAGATGGTTTAATAGTCTGTTTTAAATCATAACAAAATAAACCTTTGTTTGTTCCTATAAATACTTTATCATTCTCGTAAAAAAAATGTTTTGCATTTGCACCCTGAATTCTTTTTAAAAAGGGATACATTGTTTTAAAAACGCCTTTATCAGGAACAATACAAACTACCTCTTCTCTACTATAATTATCTTTATCAGGTTGAATGGTTTGAAACCAAATTTCATTTTTTATTTGTATGGCAGATGTAAGGAATCCAAATTGAGAATTAGTATTCATTGCCATAGAAGGTGTTACTTTATTTGGATTAGACTGATTCCATTCATAAAAACCTTTACTTGAGGTTATAAAAATAACACCATTATATGAAAAGACATGATTTTCAGTCATGTCAGGCAAGCCTGCTTCTAAAGTGAGATGCACATTTTTTAATTGCTTATCTAAAATAAAAACACCGTTTGTTGCTGTAGCAAAAGCTATATTTTCATTTTTATCGGAAGCGATAAACCTTACTGCGCCAATATCATCTAACCTATGACTAATTTCAAACTTATTTGCAATTACTTTCCCTTTATAAAAGTTATAATCGGTTCCCACATATAGGGCATTGGAAACTGTGTCACAAAAAACTGAATAAGCAAACTCTTCTAAAATTAATTTATATTTTTTTCCATCAAATAAATAAAGTCCATCTGTGGAGGCTATATATAAAATGTCTTTGGATGCCGCTAGAGAATAACAACCCGTTTCAATTTCCGTAGATTCAAATTTAGATGTATTTTCATTAAGTTTTAAAAGACCTTTATCCGTTGCAACAAATGTATTTCCTTTGTAAATGATTACATTTTCTACTACACCTTTGATTCCTTCGTTTTTTTGCCAAAAAGTAATAGGCGTATTATTCTCATAAAAATCAATACCAAAATTTAGTGATAGCCATAAATTGTCATTTGAATCCTTAAATATATTTTTAACAGCATCATCTTGTAATCCATTATTTGAATTTAGTTTAGAAATAATAGAAAATGTTCTATCAGTGATGATAATTCCTTCTTTCAAACTTCCAAAGGCATATCTATTGTCCCCAACTTTTGAGCCGCAGTATAATTCTTTTTCCTTTAACCAATTATCAATAGGCGAAGGGCGCTTTACAAACACTGATTTAGTAGGATTTTTTTCATTATAGTATAATAAATAAACTCCATCATTACGCGTAGCAACAATATAAATATTACCTTCCATATGTAAAATGGAATACACTTTTTTATCAGCAAACTCTTCACTTCCTTTAATTAATTCAAGATTTCCATTTTCAAAAACTTTAAATCCTTTTTCAAACTCTCTTACAAATAAATGTTTACCTACTTTAAAAAAGGTGTGAAAAGCTTGACCTTCAGGAGAAAAACTCTTAATTGTTTTTTGATTATACCAAAATAGTTTTTCGTTGCTACAGAAAAAAACATCCGACCCCAAACAATGTGTGGCCCATGTAGAAGAAAACTCTTTATCTGATTTACTAAGTTTATTTGACAATGAAAAATATTTAAATCCTCCGCTTTCGTTTTGCTTCAAATAACCAAATTCATTATCAGCACCAACATATACCATGTCCTTTTCATCTTTATCTAATGAAAAAACACTAGCATTACCTGGTAATTCTGTTGTTAACCAAAAACGACCATTATATGTTATAACTCCTGTTAGATTAGCAAAATACAATCTACCTAAAGAATCCTGAACAGCACACCATGTTTGATCGCTTCCTTTATGAATAGATGGGGAAAAATTATTAACATATCCATTACCTTGCTGAGCAAATCCTAAAGACATGCAAAGCATCAAAACAATTATATATAAATGTCGAAAAAACACCAATTTTATTAATTAACTACCAAGTAAATATAAAATTAATAATTGAGAAAAATATTTATTTTGCATTCGACGAAAAGCTATTTTTATTCGTCTTATCGTACTTTAAATCAGATATTTTAACATTTAGGATGAAAAAAAGTGTTATTTTTGTTACAAGAAAAACTACATCTTATGAAAAAATCTTTATTTGCTTTTTTAATAACATTATCTTCTACTATTTTATTTGGTCAATCAATTCCAAATGGAGGATTTGAAAGTTGGAATACAGTTAATTATGAGAACCCGTTATTTTATCAAACATCAAACATGCATGGTGATAATGGATCTGTTGGATCATTAAATGCTGAGAAAACAACGGATGCATATAGTGGCAATTTTGCTATTAAATTAACTACTATGGCATCAGGCCTTGATACAAACTTTGCTTATTTTGCCAATGGCGATCCAGGTAAAAATCCTCCTGAAGGAGGAACACCATATAATCAAATGGCCACTGGAATAAGATTCCATTATAAAAGTAATATTATGGCTGGAGACTCTGCGTTAGTATTAGTAATGTTTAAGAAAAACAATGTCTTAATTGGACAATATATGTATGCTATAACTGCTACTCAATCATCTTATACTGTATTCTCAAAAAACTTTAGTCCTGCTTTACCAATGGCTCCTGATTCGGTTGTGATTGGAATTGCTTCTAGTTTTCCATTTGGAGGAAATAGAGGGACGCCAGGTAACATGATTCAAGTAGACAGTGTTTTATTCACAGGTGTTACATCTCAACCAGCTAACTTTAATGGAGATTTAGAATTATGGCAATCTTTTACAAATTCTCAAATAATTGGATGGGAAGTAAATGGTAATAATCAAGGTGCTAATTTTCAAACAAGTGATAAATATAGTGGCTCATATGCTTTAGAATTACAAACACAAGCTCCGTCTTTTGGAGGTGGTAATGTAAGTCCAGGTTCTGCTACCACTGGATATTTCACTAATAATGGGCCTCCAAAAGGTGGCTTACCGTTTAGCAACCAAATAGATACTTTGGTTTTTTATTACAAATATTTACCAGCAGATCCTAACGATAGCGCAAGAATTGATCTTTCCTTTAGTAAAAATGGTAATCAATTTTATGGTCTTCAGAAATTTTTACATACTGCTGGAGGATACCAAATGGTGCAAATACCTTTTAATATTTTATCGTATGCACCGGATAGTATGATGATCAATTTATCATCATCATCATATACTTCTTATCCTTTTCCTGCATCATATGTAGGTTCAGATTTAAAAGTAGATAATATGTATTTAAAATCTCAAAAAATACCTGTTGCTAATTTTAGTTTACCAATGTCGGGCTGCATAGGACAACCTATACAATTAACTGATAATTCGGCAAATATGGTAAGTGGTTGGAACTGGATAATGCCTGGAGGAAGTCCGTCAAGTTCAATTTCCCAAAACCCTCAAGTAAGCTATTCAAGTGTTGGAACAAAAACGATTACTTTATATGCTACTAACTTTATCGGAACCACTAATACAAGCGCTGCTTTTTCTAGAACAATTGCAATTTATTCTATACCATCTGTTAATGCTACATCTGCAACCATTTGTGGAGGAACCAGTGCAACATTAACTGCCAGTGGAGCAACAAGTTATTCATGGTCTTCAGGGCAAAATACTTCCTCTATTGTAGTTACTCCATCCGCAACTAGTGTTTACACTGTTACAGGGGAAACAAACGGATGTTTAAACTCTGCATTGAGTTCCGTTATTATTCCAGCTACATCTGCGCCGGATATTTGTATGGTAACTTTGGATAGTACATTTAATTACAATATTGTATTTTGGGATAAAACAGTATCAAGCAAAGTAGATAGTTTTATTATTTACAGAGAAGTAAGTACTGGAATTTATAAACGAATTGGCGCGCAGCAATATAGTGCATTAAGTCGATTTACTGACACTACTAGAAGTGTTGGCCCAGCAAATGGAGACCCTAACATTACATCGTATCGATACAAACTACAATTACGTGATAGCTGTGGTAACTATAGTTTATTAAGCCCATATCATAACAGTTTTTATTTTACAGCAATTAACAATGGTAATTTTATTTGGAATTCATATGCTGTCGAAGGCCAATCATTAACTCCTGTTTCTACATGTAATTTATTACGTGATAATAATGCAACTAATACATGGACAGTTGTAGGAAGTTGTGCTGGAACGCAAACTACAATTAATGATCCTGCGTTTGCATCTTTTCCGATTGCACTATGGAGAATTGATGGGCTAGGATTTAACTGTAATCCAACTTACAAAACCACTCAACAAATTAACAAATCAAAATCGAATGTGAAAAATAACTTTAATGTAGGCGGTATTCCTACTAATATTGCAGCTAACAAATTAAATGCATCTATTAGTATTACTCCAAATCCAACTTCATCAGAATTAATTGTTTCATTCAAAGACGCTATTACCCTATCAACTACAATTTCTATTACTGATATTTTAGGTAAAGTTATTTTAATTTCAGAAATTAATAATGGTAGTGGTACTATCATTCCTGTTAATGAATTATCAAATGGAATTTATTTCATTAAAATTCAACAAGGAAAAGATTCAGTAACAAAGAAATTTATTAAAGAATAATATTTATAAAAAAATCACAATGATGATGTTGTTTTGCATATCTATCGATATGCAAAACAACATTTTAATTTTAACAACAAGTATGAAAAAACTATTTACTATCTCCGCTTTATTAATTTGCATAGCAACTAGCGCTCAAAATTTTGTTTGGGCTAAACAATTAGGCGGTGTAGGTCCTGATTATTCAACATCTATTTGTACCGATCCAAGTGGCAATGTGTATACGGCAGGAACATTTTCGGGTACCGCTGATTTTGACCCAAGTTCGGGTAGTTTTCCATTAACTTCTACAGCAGGAGGTTATGATATGTATATTTCAAAATTAAATTCAGCTGGCGTTTTTCAATGGGCAGTAAAAGTTGG